>DATMOQ010000118.1:0-2331 GCA_035568195.1 Gemmatimonadales bacterium | reverse complement strand
TCATCTTCACTTCACCCGTGGAGAAGGGCGGGAAGTTGTAGTGCAGCATGAACGACTTGGTGGTCTCCTGGGGCACGTCGATCGAGTCGATGCGCTGCTCGTCCGACACGCTGCCCAGTGTGGCCGACACCAGGGCCTGGGTCTGCCCGCGGGTGAAGAGCGCCGAGCCGTGGGTACGCGGCAGGACGCCGACTTCGCAGGAGATGGGACGGACCGTATCGAGGTCGCGGCCATCCACCCGCTCGCCGCGGGAGAGCACCTGCTCCCGCATGGTGTGGTACTCGATCTCTTCGATGACGTTGGCGATGTCCTTCCCGTTCTCCGGGAACTCCGTCGCCAGCTGCTCCTGAATGGTGTGCTTCAGCGCCGCCAGGGCCTGGGTCCGCTCAGCCTTGACCGCGAGGTTCAGCGCCTCGGAGATCCGCGGCTCGGCCAGGGCCTTCACGCGAGCCACCAGATCGGCCGGCGCCTCGACCTTGGTCCATTCCATCTTGGGCTGCGCGGTTTCGGCGATCAGCTCCTTTTCGAAGCCGATCAGCTCCTTGATGCCCTGGTGGGCGACTTCGAGGCCCTTGACGATGTCGGCCTCGGACAGCTCCAGCGTGCCGCCTTCGACCATCACGATCGAGTCGGCCGAGCCGGAGACGATCATGTCGACGTCCGAGAACTCGAGCTGTTGGAAGGTGGGATTGAGCACCCAGGCGCCTTCCACCCGGCCCACGCGGACCGCGGCGATGGGGCCGTTCCAGGGCACCTTCGACAGGGAGAGCGCCGTCGAGGCGGCGGTCACCCCCAGCACGTCGGCGTCATTCTCCTGATCGGCCGACAGCACATAGATGAAGATCTGTACTTCGTTCTTGAAGCCTTCGGGAAAGAGCGGGCGGACCGAGCGGTCGGTGACCCGGGCCGAGAGGATTTCCTCGTCCTGGGGTCGACCTTCGCGCTTCAAAAAGCCGCCGGGAATCTTGCCGGCGGCGTAGCTCTTCTCGCGGTATTCGACGGTCAGGGGGAAAAACGGAAGGGTGGAGACATTGTCGGACACCGTCACGGTGGCCAGCACCACGGTCTCCCCGAATTGGATCAGGCACGAACCCGCCGCCTGCTTGGCCAGCCGCCCCGACTCCAGCCGGAGGGTCCGGCCGGCGAACTGCTTCTCGACATGCTTCACTTCGGTCGCCTGTCTAGAGCACAATAGAAGGACGCCGGGCTAGGCCGGTTGCTCTTCCCGGCCAGCCCCGCGCGACGCCGTTCCGACCGCTAGTGGCGGAGGTCCAGCTCCGCGAGGAGCTGGCGATACCGTTCCAGATTCGTGCGCCGCAGATACTCGAGGAGGCGGCGGCGCTGGCTCACCATTCTGAGCAGCCCGCGTCTCCCGTGGTGATCCTTGGCGTGCGTCTGGAAGTGTTCGGTGAGGCTGTTGATGCGCTCGGTGAGCAACGCGATCTGCACCGGCGTGGAGCCGGTGTCCGTCTCGTGAAGCCCGTGTTTCCGAACCGGCGTCGTCTTGTCGTACATCTGTCAGTGTTCCCTAATCGTTGTGAGCACAGTAAGTTAGAGGCACTAACCGCTCCTGTAAAGGCCTGATGACGAACGCCCCGACCGACCTTGTCGGCCAAACCCTGGGCCCCTACGCAATCGAACAACTGCTCGGCCAGGGCGGGTTCGCCTGGGTCTTCGCCGCCCGCGAGGCGGATGGAACCCCCGTGGCGGTCAAAGTCCTGAAGCCCCGGTACGCCACCGACCCCCAGTTCGCCCCGCGTTTCCGGAACGAGGCTAAGACCGCGTCCCGCCTCGAACATCCCAACATCATCCGGATCCGCGCGGTGGGAGAGTCGGGCGGTCATTCGTACTTCGCCATGGACCTGTGCCCCGATGCTCTGGGGCTGCGCATCGCCCGGGAAGGCCCGCTGCCCGAAGGCGACCTGGTCCGCATCGCCAAAGACCTGACCCGGGCGCTCGAGTTCGCGCACAGCCAGGAGATCATCCACCGGGACATCAAGGTCGACAACGTCCTGCTCCGCTCGGACGGATCGGCCGTGCTCACCGACTTCGGCATCGCCCGTGCGGTCTCCGGCTACGCCACCTCCACCGGCGTGGACATGACCATCGGGACGCCGCACTACATCTCGCCCGAGCAGGCGCAGGGCCGCGCGCTGGACCCCCGGGCCGACATCTACTCGCTGGGGGTCACCCTGTATAAGGCGGCCACCGGGGAGGTGCCGTTCACCTCCAAGGACTGGTTCGAGCTGGCCCGGATGCACGTCGAGGATCCCCCGCCTCCGCCCCGGAGCCGCCGCCCCGACCTCTCAAAGCGCCTGGAGCGGGTCATTT
>DATMOQ010000117.1:0-10738 GCA_035568195.1 Gemmatimonadales bacterium | reverse complement strand
CGCCCTCGCATCCCATGTAGACGATGTCGTATGCCGGCTCGTATGTGATCGCCTCAACCTCTGATAGATCGTTCCCAGTGTACAACTTCATGAACCGGCTCCAAGAAATCATGAAGGGCTGCGTGCCGGCGAGATACTCGTCGATGAGTGAGTCGAGTTCAGAGGTCGGGGCGCTCATCTATTGGGCATGGTCGGGGAGTCTGGCTCCAAACGGAAGTGGCCGGTGCAATGAACCCTCATACCGGAAACTGTCTGGACTTGCTGACAATTGAGTGTATCGGGCGTGTTCACGGACAGCGTGTAGCCCCTCAGCACCGCAGTCATCTCCTGACCGACCGCGGCACAAAACAGATAGTAGGGTGCCGGAGGGTCGATCGGGAGGAGGATGATGTAACTGTAGTGCTCGGTGCTCTGCGGCACTCGAAAAGCCCCGGTCGAATCCGTCCTGACCAAGTAAGTCGGCTTACTGCAATCAGTGTTCCCATACGCCGTGACGGAGATTTCAGTGCCCACCAATGGGGCGCCGTTCTGATCTCGATAAACGCCAACGACCGGCGGTGCCTCTTTGAAAGTAAACGGAATTGGCAAGCAGGCTTGGGTCGTGACCGCGAGAAGGCCGAAGCCCGCATTAAGGAATGGTCGGGAGCGGAGCATACCAGGGGGGGCATGGGTTGGTACGAGGGGGCTGCTCCCGCATGGCAATTGTCACCCGCAGGCCACCGGACCTTGGTAGGGCAAGCGGTACCGCCATGCGTTGGTAGCAAAGCGACGTTAACACAAGGGTGTCTTTGGCTTCGGCATCGAGGTATAGGGTAAAGCCACCACTCTTCGAGACCACTGCTCCCGAGACGCCCCGGGGCAGCACCAATACGATGACTCCCTGTACCGGTCGCGAGTCTTTTTCACTGACAACGAGTCCCTCGACGATTCCGGTGCCAATGGTCGTGTCGAGCGCAACGCGAACCAGCGAATCCTGGGCGCTCGCAGGGCTTGGCGCGTCGGAGGCACCTCGAGCACAGCCTATTGCAGCTAAGGCCGCCGTCATCGCGACCTGTTGGCCACGACGAACCAGGCGCCAGTTCATCGGCACGCCGTGTGGGAACCTTCGAGTGTTGCAAGCACTAGAAAAAATGGGTCGCCATCCACCCAGTAGTCCGCCGTACCAGTGAGCGAGTCGCCACGCATGTGCATCACCAAGTACCACACCTCGTACCCGTTGGTGTGACCGACGCGCATGGTATCAGATGCCGCTTCAACTTGGACGGTGCTGGGCCATTTGGCCCTTGCGAAATCGATCGAATCACGGACCCTCGCTGAATCCGAGCTTGTGCCAACCTGGACGGTTGTTGGCCAGAGGGCGTATCTGAACGCCAGAGAATCAGCGGCGACGATGGAATCCCGCAGGGGTAAGGGCACGCCCGCAGTGTCTGGAGGGCCCAATGTGACCTGCGACCCGGGGCCAAGTTGTCGGAGGTATCGTCCGAGAAAGTGGTAGGTCACTGCGAAGCAGCGAGGGTGCGATGGGTGTTGAGCGCGACACGGCTGCTCGCCGAGAAGAAAGGCGAGGAGCCAGAACACGTGGAGATGTCGGGTTCCTATCAAGCGCCGAGCCCAATGCAGCAGCTTGCTAAACGGCTTCAATGGCTAGACACCAAAGACTGACATGTAAATCGCCCACGTCAAAGGAATCATCACCGCACCAGCAACGACATGAGACCAAGACGCGGCAGCTTGCTCATGCGTTGCGCCGAGCGCGAAACTACCGCAGCGACAAGTACAGGCACGCCGGCGCAGAAGAACCCCCACAAGACGTAGTAGAGAATGACCAACGGGGAAACGCCCAGCAGATTCCCATCCGATGCCACCCCTGCATACACCAATGTCGTGATCGCACAGGTCCACCACAGCGACTTCCTTGAGAGACGATTAACAAGCGTCATCGCACACATGGCCAGGACTCCGACGAGCGGTACCACGTCGATCGGAGGGAGGCTCTTGAGCGAATCGAAGAACATTACGGATAGTCTGCGCAGAGGTCCGAACCTGAGCCGCGCGGCAGAGAGCGAAGTCATTCATGCCTAGATGATCCTCGGCGGCGACTCCTGAGTCTTGTGAGATAGGCCTAACTCGTACGTCTCTTAATGCGCTTGACCTTGGTCCTCGTCTCGGCCGGCCGGATGATCCCGAGTTTGGTACGCCGCAGCAGCTTGCGTTGGACAACCTGACCAAGTGGCGACGCCGGAGTCTTGATCCACGTTTTCGGCCGCTTCCCCGCCAGATGGATCTCGGCACCTTCGGCTCTGGTTGCGTCGAACGTAGTGGTCAAGTCGGACAACTCCTGATGCTCCGCGCGGCGATTCGCTCGCACCACATGGCGCTTGTGGCGACGCACGCTCCTTCGGGAACTCTTTGCGTTCTCCCCGTAGGTGTCGCGCCGGTCCTTGAGATAGCTGTCTCGTTTCTTTTGTTGAGGTGTCTTGCGTGCCATTGGATGTCCCGCCTAAGGAATGACGCAGGTCAGGGCGATGCTGGTAGTAAGCATGGCCGCCTCACCCAAGCCGCTTGATGGCCAATGAAGCCAGTAATACAAGCGCGGCCACTACGAAAGTGATGATTGCTCCGAGATACATACCCCCGACGCTGTATGCCACACGCTTCCAGATCGGGGGCATGGGTGACGCCCCGCTCGCTCGACCCACGAGATAAGCCGGGACAAAGCCCCACGCCAGAAAGAGGCCAGTAACGAATACAAGCTCTCCCGGCGGTTGGTGAAGGCTGGATGGATCTTGGTTCACAACCCCCCATCCCATCCCAGCAGTGCAAACGAGCGCCGCCAACCACAGCCCCCAGCTTCCCCATAGGTGACGAGCGAAAATGAGCGGTGCGGCGTAAAGCGCCCCGAGCATTGGCAGCCCAACGAGGAAGATGACAAGAAATGGGGTAACGTTGGTCACGGGCCTAACCAGCGGCGCTTGAGCTGCGCGTTGCAAAGAACCACACTCTTGTTCTTCGAATAGGCACGCGTCACCCACCAGCGCTTGTCATGCGCCCACCCCGGGCCGATGCCAGGGCTTGGTAATACCTGGCCACGGTTTCCTTTCGGTAGCAGTACCACCAAGCCACCACGACGTAGGCGGCTCCCCATGCTGCGTAGCTGAAGGCGTCACCGCGAGTGACGTCTCCAGTAACAACCTCGAACAGAAGCATTAGATCGACCCCGAACCAGAACACCAGGGGCAGTGGACGAGCCCATAAACGCTCAGTCCAGTAGCCGTATGCGATCGCTGCTAGTAGTACCATGAGCGGGAGAAGCCAAGGATAAACGTGAGTGAGGAAGTAGGGGCCGGTAACGTGGCGGCCGTTTACCTGGTAGTCGCCGAGATTCACTATGGAGAGAGGGATGAACAGAAGCAGAAGCGCCACGAAGAGGGCGGAAAAGAAAGCTCCCTTCCTCATGAGCCAAGGCATTTCTGACCATCCGAGGGTGGCGGGACCGCGCCGAATGCAGCCAATCAAATCCACGGATCTTTCTCCAGGGCGCTTAACTACGGGCGCCTGAGGGGTGCGGCCAAGAGATCAAGTCGCTCACTCCGCTTATCATACGCCTGCGCCCGCTCTTGGCGCTGTTTTGGAGCGCGCCTCCGCCATTGCCTCAATGGGTGGAGTCTGCATGGACCTTCTCTACGCTGGGAACGAACCGAATTATTCGGGCGGGACGTTTGCGATGTTCGATATCCTCGTACAGCAGGAGGAATTGCTCCCCCGTTGTCCGACGGACCGCGTACACCTTGACGAAGGCTCGCCCGCCCGTTTCACTCGACGTGTAGCCCCCCGCCCCCGAGACTTCGGAGAACGTGGTCGCAGAGAAGTCGACCGAACGGATCTCGAGGTCTGAGGGAATCTCAAGATCGTAGTATTGAATTGCGGCGGTCGGCGACACGGGCCTGGGCACCGTGTTGACGGGGTGGCACGCGACGGCAGACACGAGCGCGATCAGGAGGCAGGGAATTGAGCGGTTGATCATGTGCGCTCCTGCACGCCGCCTACCTAGGAGCTTTGATTGCTTCTGAGTGGCCGTCTCGGCGTGGTGCGGCATCGATGTGCACTTTGCTCAGGGTAAGCAAAGGTGATGAATGGGAGAGAATTGCGGAAGGGGCGCGGCAGACAAGATGAAGTCTGCTAGCGCCTCTCCAAGAACCCTTTGCCTTCGAATATTGCCGGCATCGCCTTTTCAATCCGCGCCGCCCGCGTCGCCGACTGCTTGGCCGCGGCAAAGTGGTACAGGTAACCTCTCTGCCGCCCCGGCGTCAGCGCCTCGAAGGCGCGCTTGAAACGCGCATCCCTGCGGAACCGCTCCGTCAGCTCCTGGGGAACCGGATAATCTGACGTCTTCCTCGGCTCCATCCGCAGCCCAGCCTTCTCGACGGCGATGGCCTCGCGCACGTAGGCCTTGATGGTCGCCGCCTTCGCCGTGATGTCCTTCACGCTGGTGAACTTCATCACCCGC
The DNA here is from genome assembly GCA_035568195.1 of Gemmatimonadales bacterium. Taxonomy (GTDB): domain Bacteria; phylum Gemmatimonadota; class Gemmatimonadetes; order Gemmatimonadales; family GWC2-71-9; genus 40CM-2-70-7. The sequence goes on along the minus strand of DATMOQ010000117.1, from coordinate 6,231 downwards.
CCGACACGCACCTGACCGAGCTGCACCAGCACCTTCCTGGGGTCCTTCAGCAGCGCGCCCTGAAAGAAGCCCAGCGCGAAGTACTCCTTGAGGCCCTGCATGATGACGATGTTCTTCCCATCCACCGTGTAGGTGGGCTTTCCCCACTTACACTCCTCCTTCATCGCTAAGCCGGCCAGCACCCGCCGCATGGCCGCGATCTCCGACCGCCACCGCTGTTGATACGCCATCTCCATGCCAGCACCTCGCTCTACCTCGGGTACTCGTTCTACGGTAGCAGACCTGTGCTATTGCCCCACACCTGGGAGTATTCCCGTCGGGCGACGGGCTCCGTCATTGGGTAATTTGGTGTGGAGGACTTGTTCATTCTCCAGAACCTGAGGCGCCGGCAGGAATTGCGAAAGGGTCACGGTTTCGCGTGGTATTGACACTCGCCGACATAATCTGGTACTACTCGGCGTGACCTCAGAACCCAGTATGGACGACATGGGGACCTTCCGTGTCGACGTCGAGATCGAGAACCCCGCCCGCCCAGGCGAAAAGCGCCTGCTGCAGTCGGTCCTGGTCGACACCGGGGCCGAGTTGTCGTGGGTGCCGGCCGAGATCCTCGAATCGCTCGGTGTGACCCCGAACAACAAGTGGCGGTTCCGCCAGGCCGACGGCACCATCCTCGAGCGGTGGACCGGTACGGTCGTCCTGCACTTCGCCGGGAAGCGGGTGGGTGACGAAATGGTCTTCGGCCAGCCGGGTGATCTCACCCTCCTTGGTGCCCGCAGCATCGAGGGCCTGAATCTCCGCGTCGAGCCCGTCACCAGGCGACTGGTGGATGCGGGTCCAGCCCCAGCTGCTGTGGCCGCATAGATAGCCATGCCCCTCTCCGTCGGCCAGAAAGCCCGCCGCTCCCTGCACCTCACCGCGGAACATGTCCGCAAGTACGCGGGGATTTCCGGCGACCGGAATCCGCTTCATTTCGACGAACAGTTCGTCAAGGGCACCAAGTTCGGGCGTCTGGTGGTGCAGGGGGGACTGACCACCGGACTCCTGCACGCCCTCGTCGCGATGGACCTGCCGGGACCCGGTACGGTGTTCTTGAGCCAGAACTGGAAGTTCACCGCGCCGGTCTTCATCGGAGACACCATCACCGCGGAAGTCGAAGTACTGAGTGTGCACGCGACGAAACCGGTGACCCAGCTGGCGGTCAAAGTGTGGCGGGACGGAGGTGAGACTGTTCTGGAGGGCGAAGCCTGGTGCTACCGGTTTTCTTCCGACACCTGACACCTGACACCTGAGTTTCACTGCACCACGAGCACCGCCGCCATTCCCCCCCAATCATCAGGCACCGTCGGGTAGCCTCGAGGCACCGTCCACTGCCCGGGACCCAGCACCAGGCCGAACCGGTAGATCCCGGGCGCAAGGTGCTTCCGCAGACGCCACAGGTCCGGAGCTACCCGCTCGAGAGGCTCCGGCGTCCAGCCGTTCCAGTCGCCGGCCACGGCGACGGAGTCCGCCTCGATGTGGAAGGTGACCGTGACGAAATCATCGCCGTCGCGGTTCGCGAGCGCGGCCCGGGCCTCACTGATCGGACCCGACGATGACCGGGCAGGAAAAAACACGCGCACGCCGGCGCTGGCGAATCCGGTGCGCGGAAACCCCTGGTAGACATCCGCAAGCGCCGATCCGCCCGCGACCTCGATCCCCACCCGGGGCGACACCGCGAGATCCGCCACCACGCTCCCCGCGGCCGCCGATCCCCACCCCTGACTGGCGCGGGCCATGATGGTGGCCGCGACATCCAGGGATCCGCGATGCAGCATGGCGCCGGCCGTGAAGTCCGTGAACCACGCGCCGAAAAAGCGCGTGGGTTCCACTGAGGCCGTCATGTGAAAATCATCGCGGAGCCACCAGGCCCGCATGCGCAGGCGCAGGGCCGCGGCCCCCGCCGTTCCACCGATCCACCCCGCCGTCGTCCCGGCACCCGCGGCCACGCCCCACCCTGCGCCCCGGAGCGACCACTCCCCCAACGCTCCGAGCGCTCCGGTGCGGTCACCTCCGGTGACCGTCGTGACGCCACCCGTTACCTCACCGCCCAGACGCCACCGTCCGGCGATCACGCCGCTCGTGAGGGTGAGGTCGCCGTTCCCCTGGAAGGCCCACGCCGAGCTGGGCAAGAGCGCCGCGGTCCCGGTGGCCCAGCCGGCCGTTCCGGGAGTACTCCAAATAAGGGAAGGGGAGAGGGTGGCCAGGCTGGCGCTGGTCCCGCCCCCATAGCGGACCGTCCCCGCCCCAGCCGCGACCGCCCCGGAGACCTGGGCGGCCGCCCCGTTGGCCACCAGGAAAACGAGGGGGGCAAGGAGGGATGTGCGCACGAGGCATGAAGTTAGCAAACTCCGGCATCTGCGCACGTTACTTCCGAGGGGGTGGAAATCTCTTTACCACAGCAGGTTGCCGGGCTTCGGCCTCGTTTCTACCATCGTGGGGTGTCGGAACACACGGAACGGCCGGGGCGCGGCGGCAACGCCGCTGACGCGGAAGCGGTGCGGGCGGTGCTCGGCGGCGACGTCGAGCGCTACGCCGAGTTGGTGCATCGCTACCGCGACCGCTATGCGCGTTATGCCACGCAGCTCCTGGGGTCGGTGGACGCAGCTGAGGATGCCGTGCAGGACGCGTTCATTCGGGCGTTCGACCAGTTGTCGCAGTGCCGGGAGCCGGGACAGTTCGTCAACTGGTTCTTCCTGATCCTCAGGAACCGGTGCTTGGCGGACCGGCGGCGCGGCAAGAAACGGAGCGGACTCGACGATGTCGGGGTCGCGCTGATGACGGCACCCGGAATGGCGAGTGACCGAGTCGAGCAACGCGAGGACGTATACGTCTTGCAGCGTGCCCTGATGGAGTTGACGGAAGAGCAGCGGGAAGTGTTCGCGCTGCGGCACGTCGAAGGATGGTCGTACGAGGAGATCGCCGCCCAGACCGGAGCCAGCATGGCGGCGCTGAAAATGCGAATGCATCGGGCGTACGAAGGCCTGCGCCAGATCTTGAGGAAGGGTGAATGACGAAGATTGAAGAGCATCCCCTGGAGAAAGACGAAGCCTTCGTGCGTCTGCTGTCGACGCTCGACCGGAGCGAGGTCCGTCTCAGCGACGACCTCGACCGCCGGGTGATGGCGGAAGTCCGGCGGCGCGCCGCCGCGCGCGAAGCCCGCAGGGGATGGCGCTGGTGGGTGGCGCCCCGCGACGTGCGGCTCGTCATCCGGCCTTGGATGGTCGGGGCGGGTTTGGCCGCGGCCGCCGGCATCGTGGCCATCGTGGCGCGTCCCCAGAGTGGGAACCTGCCTGCCTCCGTGGCTCAGCGCGCGGAGAGTGTCTTCGTTCGCTTCGAGCTGTACGCGCCTGACGCGCGGAGTGTCAGCCTGGCCGGGTCCTTCAACCGGTGGAATGCCGGTGCCACGCCGCTGGTGCGCCGGGATGGCTCGGGACTCTGGACGGTCACCGTGCCGCTCCCGCCGGGCACCGCGCAGTACGGATTCATGGTCGATGGACAACGCTGGGTCCCTGACCCCGCCGCGCCCTCGGTGGATGACGGATTCGGCCGCCGCAACAGTGTGATCGCGGTCCCGGGTGAAGGGAGGACGCTGTGAAGCGGGTATTGATCTTCGCGGTGGCCGCGCTGAGCTCCGCGCCGTTGGCCGCGCAACGAACGGATGTCGCGGCGCAGCTGAACGGTCGGGTACCCGCGGGCGTGATTCAGGCCGCGCAGGTGCTGGCCGACTCGGCCGTGCTCGCCGGCGTGCCCGTGTCCCCTCTGGTGCAGAAGGCGCTCGAGGGTGCGGCCAAGAATATCCCGGCCGATCGGGTGATCGCCGCCCTCCAGACGCTGTTCAGTCGTGAAGTGACCGCTCTGGGCGCGCTCCGTCAGGGTGGAGTGACGTCTCCGGACGCCGCGGGGGTTGAAGGCGCCAGTTTTGCGATGGGCGCCGGGCTCAGCGCGTCTGACGTCACGACCATCGCCCGCGCCGGCGGCACCGTGTACGCCGCCTCGACCACGATGCGCGTGGCCGGCACCCTCGCAGCCGTAGGGGTGCCCGCGGCCGGCACCGTCCGCCTGGTTTCCGCTGCGCTGGCGGCCGGCGTCGCGCCGGGAGACCTCGGGACGTTCCCGGGGTCCGTCGAATCCGCCGTGGCGCGGGGGATGACCCCGGCGCAGGCGGCTGAAGGTTTGGCCCGGGCGACCCAGGCCCGGAACGGCGTGCCCCCAGGACAGGGCCGTCCCGGTCCCCGTCCCAAGGGGTCTTAACCCCCTAGTCCCTCGAGGATTCACCCATGCGCATCGCACACACGCCCATCATCGTCAGCTTGGCGGCCGGTGTAGTCCTGACCGCCTGCCAGAGCATGGGCCCTCAGATGGGGACGGTGGTTTTTCATCTGACCGACGCTCCTTCCACGGACTTCCAATCCGCCACCGTCTGGGTCTCGAAAGTCCAGCTCGTGGGCGGCGCGGGCGGGCCCATCACCGTCGCCGACACCGCGGCGACCTACGATCTGCTCTCCCTGCAGAACGGCGTCACCGCACTGCTCGGCTCGGCCACGGTTCCCGCGGGATCGTATGAGCAGCTCCGGCTCATCGTCGACTCGGCCCGCGTGGTCTTCGCGACCGGACTGCACCTCGCCAATGGGGACACGACCGCGTCCCTGCGCGTGCCCAGCGGAATGCAGAGCGGCATCAAGGTCAATTTCGGCGGCACGTTGCGGGTGACCCCGGGGCAGACGGACATCGTGGTCGACTTCGACGTGTCGCAGAGCTTCGTTCTGACGGGACCGCCCACGGCGCCGATGGGTGTGATCTTCAAGCCGGTGATTCACGCGACGGCGCAGGACGTGTCGGGCTCGATCGCCGGGACCTCCAGCCCGGCATCGGCGCACGGGATGATCTTCGCGATTCAGGGCAGTGACACCGTGGGGAGCGCGGCCGCCGACACGACGAGCGGCGCGTACAAGATCTTCTTCCTTCCCCCGGGCACGTATCTCGTGGCCGACACCGCGTCCGGCTTCAAGAAAGACACGGTGACCGTCACAGTGGGGAATGCGCAGGCCGTGACTGGTGTGGATTTCACGCTGACGCACTGACCTGAACCGCTGAGAAAACTCGGGCGGCCCGGCCTTTTCGGTCGGGCCGTTGTTACTGGGTGCCATTCTAGGGCCGTGATCCTGCCCCATCCCCGGGCTTGCGCCCGGGGTCATGGACACCGTAACCGCCTCGCTCTGATCCGTCGCGCGCAAAAACGATGACCGATCGCCGCGCCCAACTGATAGGTTCGGTGATATGGGTTCCCACCGGGCATATCAGATGTACGCCCATATCACATGCCACACCTGGGGCCGGGTGGGGTGCATCGATGCTGACGCGGTCCAGGACATTCGATCTGCCTTGGTCAGTGCTTCCAAAGCAAGCGGCGTTCGGGTTCTGCGGCACTCGGAGCTGGCGGATCACGTACACATGCTCGTGAGTTTCTTACCGAACCAACGGCTGAGCGACTTCATGAGACAAGTAAAGTCAGTAGCAGCGTTCCGGGCAGGGCGACGGGTTCCAGGCGCGGTAAGGTGGGCGCGGGGGTACTTCGTGGCGACATATCATCGAAAGGATATCCCCCGGGTCGCGGAGTACATAGCCCTTCAATACGAACGACACCCGGATCGAATCCCCAGCCAGAGCAAACGCCGTCCATGACCCCGGGCGCTTGTCCTTTAGGGCCAGCCCGGGGAATGCAGGGAGACTGGGTGTGGGGTTTGCCGTCCATGACCCCGGGCGCTAGCCCGGGGAAGACGGGGAGGCCGGTTTGCGGGAGCTAGGAAGTGGTCCTGTCCACCGCCCACCGTCCCGGCCCGTAGACCGCGATCATCAGCAGGCACCCCATCATCCCCAGGTTCTTGAAGAAGTGCGTTTCGTTAGCTCCCGCGGCCATGCCGGTCATGTGCCAGAACCCGTGGAGCCGCACGCTCACGATGCCGAGATAGACGAACATCACAGCCGCGGCATAGCGGGCCTTGAAACCGGTGACGACGCAAAGGGTGCCGAGCAGCTCGATGGCGAGCGCGACGCCCAGCAGGGGGCCGATCATCGTCATGCCGGCGGCAGCCATGTAGGCCACCTGGCCCGCCCAGCCGAAGATCTTGCCGTTGACCGCGATGACGAATTCCGAGGCGATGAGGAGCCGCGCCAGGAGGGGCAGGGCGCCGT
>DATMOQ010000116.1:0-9262 GCA_035568195.1 Gemmatimonadales bacterium | reverse complement strand
GGACGAGATGGCCGCGCCCACGGGAACGTTGTCCCGCTGCGCGATGTAGTGGATCCGCGCCGCTTCACCGCCAACCGCGATGGAGACGTTGTTCACGGCGGCGCCGACCAGGTTGGCCTCCTGCGCGGTGCGCCACCGGTTCGGAGCCACGGGCTTGAGCAACAGGTGCCACGCCCAGCCCTTCGCCACCAGAGACGAGAGGTTGATCACCAGCGCCACGCCCAGCACCCAGTAGTTGGCGTTCAGGAGGGTGTCGAAGGTGTCTTCCCACGGGAAGCCGGCCAGCGCCTTGAGCGCCACCGCCACTCCCGCAAACCCCAGGACCCACCAGATCCAGCGGCTGCGCTTCCTCAAATCAACTCCTCCAGTGGTGCGAATTGATATCCCGCGTCACGCGCGTCCCGGATGATCCCCGGCAACGCTTCGGCCGTCTGCGTCCGGTCCCCCTGGGGGTCGTAGCCGTCCCCGTCATGCAGAAGGATCACGGCTCCGGGCACCAGGCGCCGGCGAACCCGGCGACGAATCTCCGCCGCACCCGGCCGCGCGCTATCCCAGACCCCGAAGGTCCAGCCGAACAGGGTGTATTTCAGCCGCCGTACGGTACGCCCCACGAACGGGTTCCGGTAGCCATGCGGGGCCCGGAAGGTCCGGGGGGGCTTGGCCACGGCTTCTGAGATAACGCCATGCGCCTCTTCGAGTTCCCGACGAATCGTCGCGGGTCCCCTGCGGTGCAGCTTGATATGATGCTGGGTGTGGTTCCCCACTTCATGCCCGGCGGCCGCCACTGCGCGGGCCAGCGCGGGGTCGCGGCGGACGAAGTCCCCGACCATGAAAAACGCGGCCGGCACCCGTTCGGATGCAAGGGTCTCGAGAATCCGGGCCGTCGCGCTGGGGGAGGGGCCGTCGTCGAACGTAAGGTAGATCCGCCGGGTATCGATGCCACCCCGAGCCACCGCGCGCCCGTACAGACTGCTGTTCGGCGCATAGGCGCCGTAGGCCGCCAGCCCGGCGGCGCCGAGCCCCAGGGCGGCGACCGTTTCGATCACCGCGTCACTCGGTCGTAGACCTCGAGGACCCGCTCGGCGATCCGCGGCCAGGCGAACTGCGCCGCCTTCGCCAGTCCCGCGGCCCCCATCGCGGACCGGCGGCCGGGGTTTTCGATCAGCGCGTTGGTGGCGCGCGCCCAGGCCAGCGGGTTGTCCTTCGGCACGAGCACGGCCTCAGCGCCTCCCGCGATCAGCTCGCGAAAGCCGGTGATGTCGGACACGACGAGCGGCGTTCCGCAGGCCATCGCTTCGAGCAGCGTGATGCCGAACGACGCCTTGGTGGTGGGGCAGAGGTAGAGGTCGGCGCCGCCGTAGAAGTCAGGCCGCTCATCGGATACCTGTCCCACGAACTTGACCGCCGCGCCCAGGTGAGCGGCGCGCCGTTCGTAACTCGGCCGCAGGGGTCCGTCGCCGACCACTACCAGCTGCGCGTCGGGGTGGCGCTCCCGGATGGTCGGCATCGCTTCGAGCAGCGTGTCGAGACCGTTCCTCGGATCCAGGCGACCCAGGAAGAGGAGCCGCGGGCCGCGTCCCGACGCCTCAGCGGCCCGTCGCCCGTTCGGATGGAAGTACCGGACATCCACGCCGTTGGGGATGATCTCCCAGTCGGCCTTGAAGTACATCGACATGGCGTGCACCACCGGGTCCGAGACCGCGATGCGGGCCGCGACCCGATCGAGCCGGGGCTGGAGCCACCACCGGAACATCCGGTACAGGTTCGAGCTCGAGAACCAGGTGTGCGAGGTCGCGACCACGGGCAGCCCCAGGAGCCAGGCCGCGCTGGCGGCCTTGAGTCCCAGCATGGGGGCGAGCACGTCCTGACTGTGGACGACGTCGATGCGTTCTGTGGTGAGGATCTCGGCGATCTTACGGGTGATGGCCCAGCCGGTGGTGACCCTCGCGTAGGAGCCATTGCTCAGGACCACCCGGCTGGTCCCGACCCGGCGCACCCAGTCGGGATCGACGCCCTGCCCCTCCATGTTCGCCGTGATGACCACGACGTGATGTCCACGCCTCCGGAATTCGAGCGCCAGGTTGTGCACGTGCTCGGTCACCCCACCCAGGTGGGGGTAGTAGAACTCGGTGACCAGGGCGATGCGCATGATGCCGGGTGGACTCCGGGAACGGCAACAAGCCAACAACGTAATGCGGGGGGGTAGGGTTCGCCGGACCGATGTCAGGCGGCGTTAAGGTGGAAAAACCGAAGCCCCCGGATGGTCACCCACCCGGGGGCTCCGCACACCGGTTACCCGGAGCCGAGGGATTCACTCCCTCGTTCTTCTTCCCGCCGCCGCCGGTTGACTGTTGCGTCGCTCGGTAGGGCGAACAGGAGCTCCGGCTTCGATCCCCAAGCAGCCTGGCCGGGCCGCAAGGTTCACCAGTGTAAGTGCTGCGGGTCAGATCGGGTCGCGGACCGACCTTCCGCACTGCACGCCGAGGCACTACATCGACGTGGATGGAGCACGCGACTGGCCCCATCTGTCCGTGCCGGATAGAGCTCCCCGGATCGTCGAGCGCCTGAGCCCTTGTTTGCGTCGGCGCCCTCCCCGGAATTTCCGCCCGGACCCGCCTCGAAGGCGTGGTGGAAGCGCTGGGCCTCCACCCTTCCCCGCAAGGCGCGTGGGAGGCAATATAGGAGCCCCGGAAAGTGGCGCAAGTGCCGATGTTTCTTCGGGTTAGCTCACTTCGATGTTAACGACGTGTGGAACCTAACGTGTGGGCGATTCGTCTGTTCGAGAGTTCTTCCACACAATGTGGAGTTGTTAATCCACAGTGTGCACGTTCCCACAATTAGGGATTCTTGGGCGGAGGGGTGAGTCCGGCGGCCTTCGCGAACACAAACCGCGCCGCGTCGTACCGCCGGAGCGACTGATCGAGTTGGGCGATGCGATAGGGTCCCCAGGCGCGGAGCGAATCGGACCGCTCGTCGGTGCGCGGGAGCGGGAGCCACGTGCGGACGCACCGGTCCAGCGCGGCGACCGTCTCCTCGGCGGTGGTGCGAAACGCGGCTTGACTGCGGGCCGCGGCGTCCGACACCGTTCGCGCCGCCAGGATTCCCTGGAGGCGCCGGACCGCGCTGGCGCCGGAGGCGCAGGCGTCGTGGACCGAGGTGGCCCGCGCCAGCACAAGCGTCGGCGAAGCGGTCGGGAGATCGGTTCGGAAGGCCTGAGTCAATCCGCGCAGAGCGTCGAGCGTGTCGGAGGCGGCATTGACCGCCTCACGGAACCGGCGCAGCAGCGCGCTATCGGGAGCTTGACGAACCGGGAGGGCCGCGCCCTGCCAGGACAGGGCGCTCCAGAGCGGCAGCCAGTGGGCGATCATCAGGAGTCGTTACTGACTTCGCAGTAGCTGAAGGGCTCGCCCGGTTGGGGCGGCAGGAAGAGGCAACCAGCGCCGCTGGTCGCGAACCAGCCACCCAGGAGCTGGGTGGAGTGACTGCCGATGGGCTCGGCGAAGAGCGCCTGAATCCAGCGGCGGACGTGCCGGAGCTCCGGGGCCCGGCGGGAGAGCATCGACAGCACCGCGCCCAGCCCCTGGGTGGCCCGAAGGAAATGCGCCACCGCGTGGACGCGCTGCGCGAAGATGTACGCGCGGACACCGGGTTCGTCGTACAGCAGGGTGCCCTCGTACGGGTCCGCGGGCGGGGCGTCCATCTGGGGACCGAAGTAGACGTAGACCCGCTGCTCGCCGTCGCGGCGCTCGACCACCGCCGCGGCGGCATCGGCACTCACCCGGGCGGCATGCAGCAGGTCGTCCTCGGCGATGATCCCCACGGCGGCGGTCCACTCGATGGCCGCGAGGGCCTGGTCGAGTGGACACCCCACGGCATCGTCGAACGCCAGGAGGCGGGGCGCTTCGCCGGCCCGCTGGAAGAAGTGGGAGAGGGCGTCGGCCCGGTCGTCGAAGGTGCGGACGATCCGCGAGGTTGCGGGAACGCTCATTGGGTGATTATAACCTTGTGCCGGTGGCCTAGACAGACCTTGGTAAGGAGAGACGCATGCGCCGCATCCTTGTGTTGTTGAGCGTGACCGGAGCACTCGCCACGGTGCCTCTGGCCGCTCAGGATTCGACCCCCACCCCCAGGCCGCCGGACTCGACGCACACCGATTCGACGCCGCCTCCGACTCCCGAGCAGCAACGCTGGATGCAGGGGCTCCGGACCGCCGCCCGCGGCATCGGGCAGATCAAGAGCGGGATCGAGGGGGTGCAGCGCGTCCAGGGATCGACGAGCGCGACGCAGATCAAGAAGGCCGGCAAGCTGCTCGCCGGCTACTGCGGTACGGCCCGCGGCTTCATGCGCACCGGTGTGGCCAGGATGAGCGCCACCGCATACACGGTCGGTGACAATCGCACCATCGCAAGACAGGTAGTGACGCAGATCGACTCCGTGATTCGTGAGAGCACCACGTGCGAGCAGCAGGCCGCGCACGATGCCAAAGGCAGTGTCGATCGCCTGGTCCCCATCCTACGCAGCTATGAGACCGCAATCGCCGCCTGGCGCGCGATGGTGGGATTACCTCCCCTTCCACCGACACGACCACCCACCCGTTAAGATATTCCCCTATAGCGGGTTAGAGTTCCACTGGAGTGTCGCTGTCGTCATGATGTTGTAATGGTGTTTGACGATGAATGGGCGCCGCAAATCTTTAATTTGTGGTCGGTTACAGTATTGACACCCTCCCGGGCCAACTCTACTTTTGGCCGCGGTTCAAGCAAGACGTGGCACCGTCACCGGTTGGACTGCGCACCGCGAGACCAACAGGTCTCGCGGTTTTTGTTTGAGCCCGACGTTGATCGCGGTGGTCAGCGTCGCACCATTCCGGGGCAGTGCCCCTCAGTTCGAGGATGTAACAGATGGCAAAGGGCAAGGTGAAGTGGTTCAACGACGCGAAAGGCTTCGGCTTTATCGCGCAGGAGTCGGGACCGGACGTGTTCGTCCACTTCACGGCGATCCAGGCGGACGGGTTCCGCAGTCTCGCTGAAGGCGACAACGTGGAGTTCGAAGTCGCTCAGGGTCCGAAGGGTCTGCAGGCGCAGAACGTCCGCAAAGTCTGAGCAGGCGCAGGATCGCTGGGAGGGGCGGGCCCGGTTCGCGAGAACCGGGCCCGTTTTCATTTTCCGTCCTATATTGTCACCAGACCATGCGCGCGCTGACCGTCGCTCTGCTCCTCGTTCCGGCCCTTCTGGCCGCCCAGTCGCCATCCCCGCCCGCCCCCGCCCCTCCGCCGCCGGGTCTCCTGCCCTATCGGGGGTTTCGCCCAGGCGTCTCCGCCGCCGAGTTCAGCACCCGGGCCCGAACCCTGACCCGCGCCGGCTCGACCCCGCTCGTCTGTAACACCTCGACCCGTACAGCCCAGGTGATGGAGTGCGGCGTCGTCATCCGCGACCCGGACGACGGCGCGGAGTTCTATCTCAGCGGACACTTCATCGACGGGCGGGCCGACGTGGTCTCGTTCGGGGATTCCGGGACGACCGACCTGGTGGTCCGGATGCAGCGGGAGCTGCGGGCCCGGTACGGACCGCCCCATCCGGTGGGGACCGCCTCCTGGCAATGGCGCCAGGGTGCCCAGTTCATCCGGCTCACGTGGCGGGCCCGGGGAACGCGCCGCTGGATTTTCGTTCAGCTCACCGATACCGACGTGATGCGCAGCATTGGGCACTACGTTCCGAAAAAGGGCTGATCAGATCACCGTGACCGGCGACAGCCGGTCGCGCTCCTCCTCATACAATGCTTGCGCGAGATCCAGCGCGGCCTGTACCTCGGCCCCGTCGGCATCGGGGTATTTCACGCTGGCGATCGTGGTGCCAGTGCGCCGGCGCACCGCCACCAGGGCCCGGGTGACCTCGCAGAGGTCCGCGTCGGCGTCGGTGTGCCCGCTCACACACAGCTCGCGGAAGAGAGGCAGTGCCCTGGCGTCGTCCAGGAAATAGAGAGAGCCCAGGATCTTCGGCCCCAGGAAACGCCGGCGGAGCTGCTCTCCCCGGATGCGGTCGAAGAGGGAAAGCAGGTCGTCGACATGATCCGGGTACCAGCGCGCCGCCTCCACCGCCGCCGCCACGAAGGCGTGATGCGACGCGGGCGTGCGCAGATAACGCTGGAACAGGGGGCCCGCCGACGGCGGGTGCCGCTCGGCCAGCGCGAGGAACGCGAAGTAACGCCGCGCCAGGGGAGCCCGCGTATCGGCGATCACCGTTCGCAGACCGGCGACGCCCCAGCGCGACGCCACCAGCGCCGCGGCGGCGGCGTGCTGCCACCGTTCCAGCTCGGGCACCCGAAAGGTGCTGGTGTGGATGTCCGGCAGCGCGCGCGCGCGCGCCAGCGCGGCCAGGAGACGCCGGTCGAGTGCGGCCAGGCCCCGCTCGAGGGGCTCCGAACGTGGATGCCGCGCCACCGCGAGCGCTTCCCACCCCACGCGCTCGAGACCTTCGGCGTCCCACACCGCTTCAAACGCGGCCGCGTCCCGCGTGCCGAGCAGGCGCTCGATGGCGCCGGTGAACTGGAAGAGCGTGGCAACCTGATCCACGGGACCAAATTATCCGTCCTCCGGCATTGCGGAACCCCATACGCGGCCTTAACCTTGCCGCGGTTCCCCCCCACCCTCCCGGAGGATGCCTGCGGACCGTAGTTGTGCTCTGTGCCGCCATCTGGGCGGCCGCCTGTGCCGGGTCCAGTGGCTCCCTCACCATCGCCGTCTCCGGAGATCTCAAGGAGGCCTCGGGCGTCAGCATGCGGCAGGCGGCGGAGCTCGCCGCACAGGAGATCAACGCCCGGGGGATGTTGGGGGGCCGCCGGCTCGAAATCCGGTTCGTGCCTGATTCGGGAGATCCCAACGTCGCGGTGCGCATCGCCCGGCGTCTGGTGGACGATGAGAACGTGGTCGCCGTCGTCGGGCACGTCACGTCCGGCATTACGCAGGCGGCCATGGGAGTGTACGGCAGCGGCCGGAATCCGGTCCCGGTGGTCTCTCCCACCGCCTCCAGCCCTGCCCTCTCCGGCGTTTCCCCGTACTTCTTCCGGACCTGTCCCACCGACCTGTCCCACGGGCCGGCCCTGGCCCGTTTCGCCCGCAGCACGTTGCACGCCTCGCGAGTCGGCCTGCTGTACGAAAACGACGACTACGGACGCGGCATGCGGCGGGCATTCTCGCGCGAGTTTCGTCAGCTCGGCGGCACCATGGTCTCCGAAGACCCGTTCTTCGCGACCACCGCTACCCTCGAGCCGTACCTCGCGCGCCTCAGCCGGAATGGCGGCGCCGACGTACTCGTGGTCGCCGCGGATCCTGAAGGAGGTACCCTCGCCCTGCGGGATCTCCGCCGGTCCGGAGACCCCGTCCCGGTGATCGGCGGGGACGGGCTCGCCGGCATCGAGGCCGACACCGTGCTCGCCGAGGGGACCAGGATCTCCCTGTCATACCTGGCCGACCGGCCCGGAGCCCTGAACGCCAACTTCGTGGCGTCGTACGCCCGCGCCAACCACGGCGACCGACCCGACGACACGGGGGCTGAGACCTACGACGCCGTGAATCTGCTGGCCCGGGCCATCGCGCAGGTCGGCGGCGACCGCCGGGCCATCCGCGACTACTTGTCCCAGGTGGGCCGGGGGCGTCCCGCGTATGAAGGCGTCACCGGCACCATCGCCTTCGACTCCCTCGGGGACGTTCCGGCCAAGACCGTGGTGATCGGCGTGGTCCGCGCCGGCCGCCTCGAGCTCGACCGCACTCGATGATCGGCCGGATCGACACCCTCCGCTGGAGGATCGTGCTGGGCTTCGGCTCGCTGGTGCTGCTGCTCGTCCTCGGCTCCGCATTGGGCGGGTACGCCCTCTGGAACATGCGGTCGGCGGTGGGCCTGGAGATGCAGCAGCTGGAGCGCTCCAGCGAGACCGGCACCAGCCTGATGATGTCCGTGTTCGGCGAGATCCGCGCCGCGGAGCAATACCTCAACGAACCCTCCCTGGGGGCGGCGGCGGACTTCCACGACAACGCGGACAGCGCCTACGTCGAGGCCAAGAGCCAGGAACGGCTCCCGGGCCTGACCGTGGATGACCGGCTCGCCATCAATCGCCTGGAGCAGCTCCAGGCTCAGATCGAGGTCACCTACTCACTGGCGCACGCCCTGCGGGACCTGAACCGCGTTCCCCAGGCTTCGGCCGAAGCGGCTCAAGCCCGGGGCCCCGCGAATCAGCTGACCATCGTCGTGCGCGACCTGGGCGCCCGGCAGGCCGACCGCAGTCGTCAGGCGACCGACCGGCTGGGACAGCTGGCCCGGCGCATGACGCTGTTGCTCGCGACCGTGCTCCTCATCGCCGTGGTCGGGGGATCCCTGGTAGGGTGGGGCACGCTCACGATGGTCGAGGCGCCGCTCCGGCGTCTGGCCACCGCCGCGGAGCGCTTCGGCGCCGGTGACCTCCGGCCCGTGTCCACCGGCAAAATGCCCTCCGAATTCGAGGTTCTGGCCGCCGCGATCCGGGACATGGGCGAGCGTCTGCGGGGCGTCGTCACCGAGGTGATCACGGAGGCGGACCGCATCGCCACCTCGGCGGGCGACCTGTCGGCCGTCAGTGAAGAGCTCGCGGCGTCGAGCGCGGAAGTGTCGACCGCCATGGTGGACATCTCCTCCGGCGCTGAAAAACAGCGCAACGAGCTGAACGACATGGGCGCGGGGCTGGCCCAGCTCCGGGCGGGGGCGGGGGACATCGCGCAGGCGGCGGAGCGTGTGACCAAGCTGGGTGAGGACATCCGCAGCGTGGCCGACCGGCACCGCCACGACGTTCTCGCCGCGTCCAAGGCCCTGCTCGAGGTGCGGGAGGTGGTGCAGACCACGTCCGGGCAGGTCACGGCTCTGGCCCAGCAGAGTGCCTCCATCGACGACTTCGTCGAGCTGATCAAGCGGATCTCGTCCCAGACCAACCTGCTGGCCCTGAATGCCGCCATCGAAGCCGCCCGGGCCGGCGAGCACGGGCGTGGCTTCGCGGTCGTGGCGCAGGAGGTCCGGCAGCTGGCCGACGAGTCGGCCCGCGCCGCCGAGGACGTGGCGCAGACCACCACCGCCATCCGGAAGCGGGTGGAGGAGGTGACCGTGACCATGGGCACCGGGCAGACCAAGGTGCACGGCATCGAGACCACGGCGCGGGGCGCGGCGACGGGCCTGGCGGAAATCGTGGCGGCGGTCGAGGAGGTGGAGCAGGCGGCGGCGCGGGTGCGGCACTCCGCCGG
>DATMOQ010000115.1:0-8161 GCA_035568195.1 Gemmatimonadales bacterium | reverse complement strand
GGGTGTTCGACCGTTTCTCGCAGCCACAGCGCCTTGGAGACGAGGTCGTCGGCCGGGTGTGGAGCTTCCGGGATGTGAGCGAGGTCCGCCGCGCGAACGAGGATCTGCGGCGTAACGAGGAGCGATTCCGGGCTCTGGTGGAGAACAGCTCGGACGTCATCCTGCTCCTCCGGCGGGACGGAACCATTCATTACTCGACGGCGGCGGCGTTCCCCATCCTGGGCTATTCCCCCGGGGAGAACATCGGCCGATCCATCTTCGACCTGATCCACCCCGACGACCTGCCGCGCGTCCGCCGGGTGTTCGAAGAGCTGATGCGGCGGCCGGGTCACACCGAGCGCATGGAGTGCCGGGCCCGCCGCAAGGACGGGGAGTGGGGACACCTCGAGGCCGTGGGCGTGAACCGGCTCGACGACCCGTCCGTCGAGGCCGTCATCGTCACTACCCGAGATATCTCGGAGCGGCGGCGCGCCGAACGGGTGCAGCAGGCCACGTACCGGATTGCCGATGCGGCGTCCATCGAGCGGTCGCTGGAGGACCTGCTCCGGGCCATCCACAGCATCGTCGGCGAGCTGATGCCCGCCGACAACTTCTACGTGGCCCTCCTCGAGCCCGACGGGGAGCGGATCACCTTTCCGTACTTCGTGGACCGGTTCGACGCCCAGTTTGAGCCCCTGCCACTCGGGCGCAATCTGACGTCGTACGTGGTCCGCACCGGCCAGCCGCTCCTCGCCACGCCCACGGTGTTCGAGGCCATGGTCGAGCGGGGAGAAGTGGACGAGGTGGGGGCCCCATCGATTGACTGGCTCGGCGTGCCGTTGACCCTCGAGGGCCGCACCATCGGCGTGGTGACGGTACAGACGTACTCGGAAGGCGTCCGGCTCTCCGAGCGCGACAAGGAGATCCTCACGTTCGTCTCGGCCCAGATCGCCCGGGCCGTCGAGCGGCGCGGCGCTCAGGACGCGCTGCGTCAGGCGGAGGAGCGTTACCGCGCGTTCGTCACGCAGTCCACCGAGGCCATCTGGCGGGTGGAGCTGGACCACCCCATTCCGGTCGACGCGCCGGAGGCGGAGCAGATCGACCGGCTCTACCGGGACGCCTTTCTGGCGGAGTGCAACGAGGCGATGGTGCAGATGTACGGCTTCGAGACCGTGGATCAGGCCATCGGCGCCCGGCTGGGCGACTTCATCATCCAGGAACACGCGTGGAACCGCGAGACCTGGGGGACGTTCGTCCGGAGCGGGTACCGCCTGGCGGATGTCGAGTCGTTCGAGCGGGACCGCTCCGGAGCACACAAAATCTTCCTGAACAACCGGATCGGCATCGTCGACGGCGGGCACCTGCGGCGGATCTGGGGCACCCAGCGCGACGTCACCACCCAGCACCAGCTCGAAGACCAGCTGCGGCAGTCGCAGAAGATGGAGGCGGTGGGTCGCCTGGCGGGGGGGATCGCCCACGACTTCAACAACATCCTCACCGCCATCCTGGGGACCTGCTCCCTGATGCAACGGGACCTCCCGGCCGGGTCCCACACCCGCGAAGACGTGGACGAGATCCAGCGCTCCGCCACCCGGGCGGCCGGGCTCACCCGCCAGCTTCTGGCGTATTCGCGGCGCCAGGTGCTGCAGCCCGAGGTGCTCGACCTGAACGTCGTGGTGAGCGAGATGGACAAGATGCTCCGCCGCCTGATCGGCGAGGACGTCGAGCTCGAGACCATCCTGGGCGAGGACCTGGGACGGGTGCTGGCGGATCCCGGGCAGGTCGAGCAGGTGCTGCTGAACCTGGCGGTCAACGCCCGCGACGCCATGCCGCAGGGCGGCCGGCTCACCATTCGCACGGCGAATGCCCCGGCCCAGCACGGCATCGGGGGCGGAGCCCAGGCACCCGCCCGGGTCATGCTGTCGATCACCGACACCGGCGTGGGCATGGACGACCGCATCCGGTCCCATCTGTTCGAGCCCTTCTTCACCACCAAGGAAGTGGGGAAAGGGACCGGGCTGGGTCTCGCGACGGTCTACGGCATCGTCCGCCAGAGCGGCGGGGCCATCGCGGTGGAGACCGCACCGGGCAAGGGCAGCACCTTCACGGTGTACCTGCCCCAGGTGGACGAGGGCGTCCGCCGCGGCCCCTCCCCCGCCCTCAACACGCCCCGGAAAGAGGATGCGACCGCCCGGACCCCCGCGGCCCACATTCTCCTGGCGGAAGACGAGACCCGGGTTCGACTGCTGACCCAGCGGGTGCTCGAGGCGCAGGGGTACCGCGTGCTCGCGGTCGCCGACGGGCAGCGGGCCCTGCAACTGGCCTCGGACCCCGGGCTGCGCGTCGACCTCCTGGTGACCGACGTCGTGATGCCGGGGATGAGCGGCCCCGACCTGGCCCGCCGTCTCCGCGAGTCCCGCCCGGAGCTCCCGGTGGTATACATGTCGGGGTACGCAGACCAGGGGTTGGCGCTCGAGGCGGCCGCCACAGGCGGCGCCTTCTTGTCGAAACCCTTTGAGACGGAGACCTTGGAACGGCTGGTGCAGGTGGCTCTCGAACGGCGGACGCCGTAGGCAGGGGGTATCCCAAGCGTGCAGATCCTCATCGTCGAAGACGAAGCGGTTACCCGGGAAGTCTTGAAGCGCCTGCTGACCGCAGGTGGTCACGAAGTCACGGAGGCCGGCGACGGGGCCGAAGGGTGGAAGATGCTCCAGTCGATCCGGATCCCGGTTGTGATCTCGGACTGGGAGATGCCCGAAATGGAGGGCCTGGAGCTGTGCCGGAAGATTCGCGGCCGATCCGGGGAGGACTACGTCTATTTCATAATGCTGACGGCCCGTACCGGGCGGGCGCAGTACCTGGAGGCCATGGACGCCGGGGTCGACGACTTTCTCACCAAGCCCCTCGACGCGGTCGACTTGCAGTGCCGGCTCCGCGTGGCGGAGCGGATCCTGGGACTCCGGAAGGAGGTCCGTCAGCTCGAGGGCCTGCTCCCGATCTGCAGCTATTGCAAGCGTATCCGGGATGACCAGGACCGATGGTCGTCCCTGGAGGGGTTCATCGAGAAGCGTTCCGAGGCGGAGTTCAGCCACGGGATCTGCCCGGACTGCTACCGGAAGTACGTCGAACCATCCCTTCGATCGCTCGACTGACAACCGAATAGAAGGCGAAGAAACGAGTAAATATCAGACGGAATGGGCGATTGTGTGCTCACTTTTGTGGTTAACACATTGTTATTGAATGAATTACGAATAATCAATTCCTGTCCAGACGTGTGAAGTTGTTGGCCCATAAAGCTTTGTCAGCCTCAGAAGCCGGCCACACCCAACCCCCAGCTAGATTGGTGGCGATGCCAATCCCCCCTATTGCCGGCCACGAGGCGCTGCGAGCGCGCCTCAGTGACGCCGTCCAGTCAGGCCGGCTGCCTCAGACGCTGCTGTTCGAGGGCCCGAAGGGGGTTGGGAAACAGCGCCTGGCCCTGTGGCTGGCGCAGACGCTGCTCTGCGAAAACACGCCGGCTCCCTGTGGCGCTTGTGGGGCCTGCCGGCAGGTGGCGGGGTTGTCGCACCCGGACCTGCACTGGTTCGTCCCGGTCGAGCTGAGCAAGAAGGGGGCGGACGCCGACAAGCAGATCGAGCTGGTGGAGGAAGCACTCGGCGAGGTGATGGCCGCCCGACGGGAGGAGCCCCTCTACGAGGCCCCGGCCGGGTTGTCAGCCCACAGCATGGCGTCGGCCCGCCTGTTGATTCGGCGCCTGACGTTGAAGCCCGCGCAGGGGAAGCGCGCGGTGTTCATTCTGGGAGATGCCGAGCGGCTGGCGGCGCAGAAAGGACAGGATGGGGCGGCGAATGCGGTCCTGAAGGCACTCGAGGAGCCGCCGCCGACCGCATTCATCATCCTGACGACCAGTGAGCCTGATGCGCTGTTGCCGACGATTCTGTCGCGGACGGTGAGATTGAGAGTCGGGCGACTACCAGATAGTGTCGTGACAGCATTCGTACAGCAGCACATGGCGCCACGCCTCGGAGACGCCGCAAACGTCGCGCGGCGGGTACAGGCGGCGGAAGGGGCCATTGGAAGGCTCGTCGCTGCTGAGGGAGCGGACGGGGCCGGCACCGCAGCGGCGGACCGGCTCCTGCAAGCGGTTCGACGGGGGCCTGCGGCGCGGTACGGAGCGGCGCTGGCCCAACCCCCATTTCAGGCCCGGGGGGCGTTCACGTCCATGCTCGATGCCCTCCTCGTGCGGCTGCGCGATGAGGCCCGTGAGGGTGGGGACACCGGGAAGGTGATCGCAGCGATGGCGCAGGTACTGGAGGCGCGGGACCTGGCCCAGGGGAACG
Source organism: Gemmatimonadales bacterium (assembly GCA_035568195.1). Lineage (GTDB taxonomy): Bacteria > Gemmatimonadota > Gemmatimonadetes > Gemmatimonadales > GWC2-71-9 > 40CM-2-70-7. The sequence continues at coordinate 3,842 of DATMOQ010000115.1, read as the reverse complement.
TGAATCCTCAGCTCCTGACGGCCGTTTTGTCTGAAGATCTCGCGAGCCGCTCGTGACCCTGTCGCACCTGGATCACGACGGGCGGGCCCGGATGGTGGACGTGAGCGGCAAGCCGGCGACGGCCCGCACTGCGGTGGCCGAGGGCAGCATCCGGATGTCGGCGGAAGCGTTCCGGCTGGTGCGCGAGCAGGCGGTGGCGAAGGGCGATGTGCTGGGTGTGGCGCAGGTGGCGGGTACCATGGCGGCCAAGCGGACCGCCGAGTTGATCCCGCTCTGCCATCCCCTGGCCCTCGACCACATCGGGGTGGAGGCGACGCTGGACGATTCCCTGCCGGGCGTCCGGGTCCGTGCCTCCGCGCGGATGGTGGGGCGGACCGGGGTCGAAATGGAAGTCCTGACGGCGGTGAGCGTGGCACTGCTCACGGTCTATGACATGGTGAAAGCGGCGGACCGGAAGATGGAGATCGGTTCGGTCCACCTGGTGGAGAAGACGGGCGGGACGTCGGTCGAAGCTTGACGGGCGGTTGACCCGGGGAGTGAATGTTCTCCCCGGGAGACGGTTCATCACAAGAGAGGGCTATGCACACCAAGACCCAGCGACTGATGCTGCGGGGTACGGTGATCGTTGGATTCGCATTGGCGGTGAGCGCCGTCGGCGGATGGGTCCGCCGCGCTACCGCGGACGACGCGTCTCTGCCGGCGACGACGGTGCCGACAGCCGACGTGCGGGGGATGGAACAGACCCTCGACCAGGTTCAGGGCGAGTTGACCGTGGCCCGGCTCCAGCTGGAGCGCGCCACCGCCATCATCGGGTTCTCGGGCAAGTATGGCATCCCGGCGGACCTGGCCAGCACCGTCTACGACATGGCAAGCTCGGAGGGGGTCGACCCGGTCCTCGCCTTCCGCCTGGTGCGGGTGGAGTCCGGCTTCGATCCGCGGGCCAAGAGCCGCGCCGGCGCCATCGGACTGGCGCAGGTGCTCCCCAGCACGGCCCGGTTGTACGAGCCGGGGTTGTCCGTCGAACAGCTGTACGAGCCGGCGACCAACCTGCGCCTGGGGTTCCGCTACCTGCACGACCTCATGGCCCGCTATGGCACGCTGAATCACGCCCTGGTGGCCTACAACCGCGGTCCGGGCAAGCTTCAGGATCTGCTGGACGCCGGGAGAGAGCCCAGGTCGGCGTATGCGCGAAAGGTGGCGGGCGGGTATCGGAGGCCGGGGAAGTAAGCCAACAGCTGTCAGCCATCAGCCGTCAGCCAAACGAGAGGGGGCCCCGATCTGGAGCCCCCTTTTTTCGTTTCCGGCTGACGGCTACCGGAATTGCTTCGGCGGAATCCGGATGACGTCGCCCGGATGAATCACCGCGCGCAGGCTGAGATCGTTGTAGTCGAGGAGCGAGGCAAGCGTCACGCCATAGTGCCGGGCGATCTGGCTCGCGGTCTCCCCGGGGATCACACGGTGAGACCCGTGCTGTACCGGGGTACGGGAGCGGTGCTCGGGCGGCACGCTCCAGGCTGTGGACGGCACGATGCGGCCGCTCATCGGGATGATCAGGCGCTGTCCGATGTGCAGCGTCGACAGCCGGACGTGCGGGTTGGCCGCGGTGATCATCGGGACGGTCACGTGGTACCGCTGGGCGATCCCGCTGACGGTCTGGCCCCGGGTGACGTAATGGTCCACGAACGTCACCCGCTCGCTGGCGGGCAGGGAGTCGAATCGCAGCGCCACATTCTGCCCCCGGCCTCGCGGCACCCGGACGGTCACTTCGCGCCCCGGCGGCGTGATGCCGCGGATGAACTGCGGATTGAGCTCGAGGATGGCGGCCACCGTCGTGTCCGACAGACGGGCGATCACGTCCAGTCCGGTGGCGTCGGGTACGGTGATCTCGTCGAACACCAGCGGGGCCATCGGCAGGATCCCGGTGAACCCGTAGCGGTCGGGCTGCTTGGCGATGAGCGACGCCGCAATCAGTTTGGGCACGTAGTCGCGCGTTTCGCGGCGGAGGTACCCCTTGCGGCTGGCGATGTCGAAGAAGGTCTGATCGGTGAGCGAATCGATCTCGCCCGGCAGGCGGGCGACGCTCCGCTCGATCTTCCCCGCCCCCGCGTCGTACGCCGCGGCGGCCAGGTAGACGCTCCCCAGACGCTGCATCAGATCGGAGAGGTAGTTCGCGGCCGCATCGGTGGCCTTGAAGGGATCGCGGCGCTCGTCCATCCACGGGTCGACCGTCAGACCGTAGGTCCGGCCGGTGCCCGCCATGAATTGCCACATCCCCACCGCCCGCGTCCGGCTGACCGCGGTGTTGGACAGACCGCTCTCGATGACCGTCAGATACACCAGGTCCTCAGGCAGACCCTTGGCGCGCAGGCGCTCCCGGATCATCCCCTCGTACCGTCCCAGCCGGGCCAGCCAGATCTCGAACCGGTCACGCGCGTCGGTCTGGAAGAAGTCCAGGTATTGGAGGACCCGCACGTTGCCCGAGAAGGAGCTGACGTCGATGTCGAAGGTGGCGCTGCCGCCCGTGGGACCGGCGCTGGGAGCCGCCGGCTTGTCGGCGCCGAAGAGGCGCTCCGCCTCGTGACGGACCTCCTCCCGGGGAATCGAGCTCGCCGCCACCGCGATCCGGCGGGAGGAGTCAGGGAGGCCCTGCTGCAGCGTGTCGAGGACCCGCTGGTCGGCCGCCTGGTCGCGGTCCACGGCGGCCTGGACGGCGGCTACCGAATCAGCCCCGGCCAGGGGCTTGGCGCCGGCCGGGGCCGCGGGGCTCTGGACCGGCGCGGGCATCGTCGCGACGGGCATGGCCTGGCCCCCGCACCCCGCCAACAGGGCGCAGACGGCCGCCACACTCCAGAGTCTGCTCGATCGCCCCACGGTCATCTCGTTGAGAAATGGTTGCCCAGTATACGGTTCGTCGCGTTCAACACTGCAAGGGCCGCGCCACGGGGCGGGTCGGTCTCCGTGAGATACGTCCCCACCAGCCGTGTCGCCTTGGACGCTTCCCGTGCCGAGAGCGACACGATCACCACGGTTGCGTCGAACGCCCGCACCGCCTTGACGCCCAGCAACTCGAACTCGATCTCCGCCTGCACCGCATCACCCAGGGCATGCACCGCCGCCTCGGCGGAGCACCGCAGTTCGCCGGCCGGAGAGGTGACTCCGTCGGCCTGCCCGGAGAACGAGTCCATTCCCGACCGCCCCAGCTGGACCTTGGCCCGGCAGCGCCCGTTGGGGAGCCGCTGGAACGTGAAGTCCTGAAATCGCAGCCGCTCGGTGGTGGCGGACGGCGCCCCACCCGCGGGTGGCAGATCGGCGGACACTAGTCGAACCGCACTTCGATCTGTTGCCGCGCGCTGGCCGGCTGCGGCGCCTCCACCACGTCGACTTCCAGGTGAGGGCGGTTCTGTTCGTCCCGCTCAGCGGATACCACCAGTATCAATCCCGACTCCAGCTCCACCTTGAGCTGGCGTAAGTCCGATCTCGCCGTCACATCCCGGACCGTCTCTCCCCGCAGGCGGGCCACCGCGGCTGCGGCGCGCCGCAGGTCCTGCAGGTCCACCGCGTTCACAAGAGACGCTCCTCCAACAGCCGGGACAGATCCCGGTCCCTGATCCGATCCGCCTGGATGAACAGCGACGACTTGGAGGTCGCCTCCAGGGGAAAAGGCGCCCAAAATGACGACGCTCGAAGCCTCTCCGAGGCCGCCCGGAAGGTCAGAACCAGCTGCCAGGCCTCGGAGTGGGCCCTACGCTCGGCGAGGGCGTCTACGTGCCAAACCTCGTCGCCATGGGCAATTACCCGCCATGCCAAGGCTCACCTCCCAGGGGTGACCCGAAAAGCAAGGC
>DATMOQ010000114.1:0-6726 GCA_035568195.1 Gemmatimonadales bacterium | reverse complement strand
CGAGAACTTCACGAACCCCATTCCAATCGAAGCGATCGTGCCGACGAGACCGCCTGCCAGGGCCAGGAGCACAGACTCGAGCAGGAACGACGCGAGAATGCTTCGCCGCGAGAAGCCGAGCGCGCGAAGCGTGCCGATCTCACGCTGCCGGTTCGACACCGCCGCGTACATCGTGATCATCGCGCCGATCATCGCGCCCACCGAAAAAATGATGGTGACCACGAGGCCCAGGATCCGGATGAACGTCGCCATGTTCTGGGACTGCTCCCGGTAGAAATCCTGCTCCCGCTTGGGCTCCACGTATTGCGTACGCGGGTCGGCCGCGAGCCGCGCCTTCAGGGCGTCGAACTGTCCTGGATCTCTGAGCTTGAAGGTGATGGACGAATAGACCGGCCGATTGAAGGCCTGCATCACCTGATCCGCGTCGGTCCAGATCTCGGAATCGAACCCCGAGCCGCCGGCGTCGAAGTAGCCGACCACGGTCCAGTGGTCCCCGCCAAAGGGCACGTCGGCTCCCATCGCCACGCCTTCGAACCGGTCCGCGATGTTCTTGCCGACGATGAGCTCGTGGCTGCCGAACGTGAACATCCGGCCCTGGGTGATCTTGATCGCGGGGCGGAGCTCCAACCCCTTCGGCAGCGTCCCCCGGACGGTGACGTTCCCGAGCGCCAGGTGGTTGCTCTTCTTGTTCAGGTTGATGATGAGGTCCACCTCCCGCGTGATCAGCGGCTTCCCGTCGGCGCCCGACGCAATCTCCGGCGCCGTCTCCAGGATCTCGGCGGTGCCCCGGTCCACCTGGCTCACCAGCTCCGAGGTCGCGGATTTACGCAGGATGATGGCGTTGTCCGGAGAACCGGTGTCCACGAGCGTCTTGGTGATGCCCTGCGAGAGCATCAGCACGCCGGCGAAGACGAACACCACGAGCGCCACGCCGCTGATGGTCAACACCGTCGTGAGCCGGCGGGCCCACAGCGAACGCCAGATGTAGGAGAACGGGATCTTCATCCGACCGTCCTCAGGCCCGCGACGATCGGCATCCGGGCCGCGCGCAGCGCGGGGGCCGTCCCGGCCGCGAGCCCGCAGATACCGGCGGCGATCAACGCCAGCACGATGGTGATCGGCGCCACGGTGATCACCGGGAAGAACGCCGAGAAGGCTTTCCCGAAGAGAAAGACCATGGGGAAGGTGAGCACGATGCCCAGCAGTCCGCCCAGGACGCCGATCACGAGCGACTCACCGAGGATGAATGCCACCACGTGCCGGCCCGTGAACCCCAGCGTCTTGAGCACCGCGTACTCGCGGGTCCGCTCCCGGACCGCCATCACGATCGTGTTGGCGAGCACCAGCAGAATGATCCCGACGATCACGAACGAAATCACCTCGAGGGACGTGATGATCGCGGACGACATCGCGACGAAGCCCTGCTGGAAGGCCCGCTCGCTCTCGGTCTTGGTGGGGGCCTGGGAGTTGGTGTACATGGTATCGACCAGCGTGGCGACCTTGGCCATGTCGTCGGGACGGTCGACCTTGAGGACGTACCACCCGGCGCCCACGTCCCGGCCCGGCTCCCGCTGCTTGACGTTCTCGTACAGGTAGTTCCACTGGAAGAACATCTGGGTCTCGTCGGTCGACGGCTCCTTGCCGGTGTAGATCCCCCGGACCGTGAACTGCCATTGCCCCGGGAAGATGTCCCCATTCAAGGTGATCACGTCCCCGATCTTGAAATGGTGGCGTTCCGCGAGGTTCCGGCCGATGATCGCGCCGGAGCGGTCCCCCTGGAACGCCTTGAGCTGATCGGGGGCCACCACGTACTCGGGATAGACCTGGAACCACGTGTCGGGATCGATCGCCATCCGGGGCCAGAAGTTCTTGAAGTCATTGGCGTCGCCGTACACGCCGCCGAACCAGTTGGCCCAGGTCGCCTGCGCCACCCCGGGGACCCGCAGGATCTCGTTCCGATCGGCCTGCGGCAGCGGGAAGATGAAGGACACCCGGTGCCGCACGATCATCCGGTTCTCGGAGCTGTTCGCCACGCCGGTGTTCCAAGCGCCCACGATGGTCCGGAGCAACCCGAAGGCCATGACCGCGGTGGCGATGCCCAGAATGGTGAGCAGCGACCGGAGTTTGTGCCGGAATGCGTTGCGCAAAATGATCGAGAGGATTTTCACGGGGTCTCCTACTGCAGCTCGCCCTTATCGAGATGACGCACGATATGCGCCCGCTCGGCGGCGTGAGGATCGTGGGTGACCATCACGATGGTCTTCTTGTGTTCCCGGTTCAGGCGCTCGAGGAGCGTGAGAATCTCCTCGGCGGACTTCCGGTCCAGGTCGCCGGTGGGCTCGTCCGCCACCAGAATCTGCGGATCGGTGGCGATGGCGCGCGCGATGGCCACGCGCTGTTCCTGCCCGCCCGAGAGCTGCCGGGGCGAATGGTCCATCCGGTCGGAGAGTCCCACCAGGGCCAGGGCCGTTTCCACGTGCGCCCGGCGCTGGGACTTCGAAAGCGACGTGAGCAGGAGCGGCAGCTCCACGTTCTCGAAGGCGGTGAGCACCGGAATCAGGTTGTAGAACTGGAACACGAACCCGATGTTCGTCGCGCGCCACTTGGCGAGCTGCGACTCGGTGAGCTTCGCGACGTCGGTGCCCGCGACGCTCACCGACCCCGAGTCGGGCCGGTCGATCCCCGCGATCAGGTTGAGAAGCGTCGTCTTGCCGGAGCCCGACGGTCCCATGAGGCCCAGGAACTCGCCGGTCGGAACGTCGAGCGAGATGTTCTGGAGCACCTGGACGGTGTTCGAGTCCCGGCGGTAGGTCTTGGACACATTGCGGATCTGAACGATGGTTTCGGTCACGGAGAGGTTCCTGACGGTTTCACGTTGACTTTGACGCCGCGATGCAGCCGGTCGTCCACACTGTCCACCACGGCGGTTCCCGCCGCGACACCCTGCAGAATCGCGACGGAGCTTCCGAAGTGCCGGCCCGCGGTCACCGGGACTTCCACGGCCCGGCCGTCCGACACGACGTACACCACGGACTGTCCGTTTCGCTGCACGAGGGCCTTCTCCGGCACCGCGATCACCGACTGGGTGTCCGCGGGGGTCTGTGCCACTGTGGAACGCGGCAAAAAATGCACTTTGGCGCTCATCTCCGGAAGCACCTTGGAGTCATAGTGCTTGAAGGCGACCTTGACCTGCACCGTCGCCTTGGCCCGGTCGGCGGTGGGGACGATTTTCGCCACCGCACCCGCGTACCGGACATCCGGATAGGCGTCGAGGATGATCTCGCAGGGCTCGCCGATGGTCACCTGGGCCAGATTCGACTCGGAGACGTCGACCTCGACCTGCAAGGACGCGAGGTCCGCGAGCGTCACCACCGACGCCTTCGAGAGCGCACCCCCCGTAAGCGGCGAGACCACCTCACCCACGTCGGCGCTCTTCGTCAGGACCGTCCCATCGAAGGGCGCGCGGACGACGGTGTTTTCGACCGCGACCCGGGCGGCATCGACCCCCGCCTGCGCCAGCGCGATGGTCGCCTTTACCCGCTCGAGCCGCGCTTCGGCCGCGTCATAGTCGGCCTGGCTGGCCAGGTTGTTGGCGAGCAGGCTCTTCTGCCGGTCGAGTGACGTCTGCGCGTCGTGCAGGTCGGCGTTCCCGACTGCCAGGTTCGCCTGGGCCTGCGCGAGCTGGGCGCGGACGTCCCCATCCTCGATCCGCGCGATGACCTGTCCTTCTTTGACCCTGTCGCCCTCGACCACGCCCAGGTACACCAGGCGCCCCGTGCCCTTGGACGCCACTGCCGCCTTGCGCTGAGCCACCACATAGCCCGAGGCGGAGGCGAGGACGTTCGCCTGGGATGGAGAGACCCGGACCGCGGGGGTCAGGTGTACCGGAATGCCGCCGCCGAAGCTTTTGGCGACCAGGAGGCCGGTGAGGGTGAGGAGGAGGACCACCGGGATCCCGACCAGGAGCCAGCGTCGACCCCCGTTGCCCCCAGGCGTCAGGGGGGCATCGCGATTGATGCGAAGGGAGGAGAGGTCGGCGGCCTTGGAGTCCATCGGGCCTTAATCCTAACACTCCCTCGAGCCCCGGGGCACCGCCCCGGGTAGCACCGCCGCGCCGAGTGGCGCGAGGATTTCGCCGAACGCGCGCATCGAGTCAGTAACGCTGCAGTGACTTTTCTGCGATAAAACCTCGGGTCTGCCCTTCCCGGGTTCGCGTCTCATCTCCGTAGGAGCTGACAGCCGTCAGCTGTCAGCCATCAGCAGGCGATTCCATTCGGACAACTTGCTGATAGCTGATAGCTGATGGCTGATGGCTAGCGGCTCACGGCTGTCCCTAGGCAGCAATCCAGTGTAGGCTTCCCCTAGTCGTTCCCCGCTGCAACCCCCACATACAAGGGAGTCCTATGCGCCGTCCGTCGTTCCTTTCTTTGGCCTTGCTCGCCGGCATCACCACCGGCGTCCGAGCCCAGCAGCCGGCGAGCGCGCCGGCCACCACGCCGATGAGCGCTCCGATGAGCATGAAGATGTCCGACATTGCAGGCACCTGGGATGCCAAGACGATGATGGGCCCCAAGGACAGTGTGGTCGTCACCGAGGTCCTCACCATGACGGCCGACGGCAAGGCGTGGACCATGGCGTTCCCCGGCCGCGCCGACGCGGTTCCGGTGAAGGTGGTCAGCATGGGTGGAGACAGTGTGGTGACCGACGCCGGGCCCTACGCCAGCGCGTTGCGGGCCGGCCAGATGGTGACGGTGCACATGGTCGCGCACTACAAGGGCGACTCGATGTGGGGCACCGCGACCGCGACCTACTCGTCGGGCGACAAGGCGACGCTCAAGATGGCGGCGACGAGACGTAAGTAACAAAAGCGGTCAGCCAACAGCCGTCAGCAATCAAACGCCTGCTGACGGCTGTCACGCCGCCGCGTCTTCCGCCCCATCCCGGATGGTCAGCCAGTCCGTGCGAACCCGGTCCCACTCCTGAATCACCAGCCCGTAGCTCTCGAAAAGGGCCCGGATCTGAGCCGGCCCGAACCCCACGATGTCCTCGAGGATGGGCACCAGCACACTCAAGGCATCATCCGAGATGATGGTGCGCTTGGCGATGTGCGAGATCTCGCGGGCTTCCGACGCCGCGATGGTGAACCCGTCCCCCCGGTTCACGTGCAGCATCACCGGGATGTCGGACTGCCCGTCCCCCATGTAGATCACCTGATCGCGCGGGACCGAGAGCTTCTCGCGCAGTGCTTCGACGGCCTCGACCTTCCCGAATCCCGCTGCCGCACGCACGATGTTGCGGATCTCGCCCGGGCCGGTATCCCACTCGAATTGGGTGCCGATGATGTGATCGGGTGGGACCAGGCCGTGCAGCGCCGCGAGGACCACCTCTTCGGGGGCCGCGGAGATCACGTAGAAATCGAACTTGTGGCCGTCGATCCCTTCGGCCAGGAGCCGCGCCAGAAGGGCGACGTTGCGCTTCAGGCGGACCCGCCGGCCCACCTCGATCAGGTCCCCGCGGGTGACCCGCCGGAAGTCGGGGTCGTGCCGGAGCAGATAGGCGAGCTCGGCGCCCTGCTGAACCAGGTTGAGTCGGGACAGGCCGGCCACGCGCTTGTCGTACCCGTCGACGCCGATGAGCTCGCTCAGGATCAGCCCCGAGTCGTCGAACGACAGGGTCTGGTCGAAGTCCGAGGCCAGGAGGTAATGCTTTTTCACGACGGTGCTCCCTGATAAGGAAAAACCCGCTCGGTTGGGAGCGGGTTCGCGAATCTCGAGGACCGGAGTTTCCAGTCGCTAGACCGCGCCCCGCCCGGCCGGGTTCTTGAGCCCGGCGTTCAGGTTCATACAAGCGGCGTGCAGGCGCATGGTCATACGGAAGAGTACCGAAGGGGGCGTGGGGGACGCAACCCTACCTCGGATACTAAGGGCGGCTCCTTCCTCGATAACCCCCGGGCCGGCGGATCTGACGGGGGGATCACGGCGCGGCAAACATGCCGCGCGCCGACGGTATTAGCGTGGAGAGCGGAGCTACAGAACCGCGCTCAACTGCAACAATAACCCCGGGAGCACGTCCTCCCCATCGAGAGATTCCTCCGCGCCGACAACCGTCTCAGTACCGTCCTGCCGGTAGACCCGCGCGTGACGGCGCTCCGGGTCGACCAACCAGACCAGCCGGGTGCCGGCGGTGAGCCAGTCGCCAACTTTGGCGAGCATCTCCTCCGGACGGTCGCCGGGTGAGAGGACCTCGACCACCAGGTCGGGCGTGACATCCGAGTAGCCGGAGGGCTCGGGGTCAGGGAGCCGGTCCCTGCGGATGAAGGAGACGTCCGGCGCGCGTACAGTGTCGGGGTGCCGGGCGAGCGTGAACCCGGTCTCGGCGGCGTAGACCACGCCAAGGGAGTGCTCGTCGACGTGGTTCGCGAGCACGCGCGCGAGCGCCATCGCCACCCGGCCATGGCGAATTCCGGGCGGCTCACGGACGATGAGCACACCTTTCACCAACTCCGAACGCTTGTCAGGAATATTGAGGTGCAGGAGCTCGTCGGCGGTCATCAGCGTCCGAGTCATGCTCGGATTGTAGGCCGGCTCGGCGGACATCGCAAGAACATCAGCAAGCCCCATCAACCTCGGGTCAACACGCCCACCCAGATCCCGGGTTCCCCGGGGCGTCGCCCCGGGGTCAGCCGACCCTAGGAGCTCCTAGGAGTGGCTGACCCCGGGCCGACGG
>DATMOQ010000113.1:0-5148 GCA_035568195.1 Gemmatimonadales bacterium | reverse complement strand
TCAGGCTGTCACCGTACTGATCCACGAGGTACCGCACGAAGAGCCAGTACCCGCCCCGCTGCGCCAACCCGCCCACTCCCTGCAGGTCGACCAGCGGGTGTACCGCCGGAGCGTTCAGGTACTGGAATCCGTTGTACAAATCACCGCGCGTAAAGATGAAAAACGTCGCGCTGTCCCCCGGCAGGAAACTGCGGCCCCCCAGCTCCTCCGCGAAATGCGAGAGCCCCTCGTTCAGCCACAGCACCTCCGGTCCGCCCCCGCGGAGCAGCACGTGCTGGTTGTAGCTGATCATGTGCTGGAATTCGTGAATGAACGTCACCGGCACATTCTGCTTGACCGCGGCGACCGAATGCGCGCACGACAGCGTGCCGCCCGTGTCGGCCACGAGGGAGTAAAACACCTCGCCCTGATTCGAGTTGGGGTTGAACCCTGCCGTGGGGTCGAGATCCAGGCCGAAGAAGAAGCCGGCGACATACCCCGATTGCACGCAGGTCGCCGGGTCCACCAGCTGATTCACCACCGGCGTCATCAGCACCATCACGACGCCGTTGTGGTCGATGTCAGACTCGCGTCCGAACCAGGTGGTGTCGATGGCGTACAGCCGGTGCTCGAACTCCGAGCCCAGCGAGTCCAGGTCCGTCTGGGAGAGTCCCCCGGCCGGAGCCTGATTGTCCACGAAGAGGCCAAGATGAGAGGTGACCACCTTGGCCGTCGCAGTCACGACCTTGAACTGGGAGCAGGAGAGATTCGAGCACACGCTGAACTTGTGGGAATCCCCCACCGAAATCGGCCCCGCGGTGAGAGCCCGCTCCTGGCCAGGACCGGTCCGGACCGGCGCCGGCGCGTACCGGCGGGACGCCTCGGCCCGGCGGAGGAAGGCATCGAATGACGCCTGAGTGCCCGCCGCCTGGGACACCACCGGAGCCGGCGCGGTCGGAGCACCGGTACCCCCGGTCAAGGTGAAGGAGCTCTGGGCGTTGGCGGTGGTCGCGGCCGACTGCGGCACGACCAGGTACTCGGCGGAGTCCGCCAACGACGGATTGGCGGGAAAGCGCGCGCAGCCGCGGGCGGCGGCAGGATCGAGGGTGACGTACGAGCCGACGGCCAGCGCAATGGCGGCCCCGGCGCCCGAAGCACAGCTCGGGGGCGACACCTTGACGTCGGTGCCGCTCGCGCAGGCGCCAACTGAGACGCTAAAGAGGAGCGCCGTGCATGACGCCAGAATCCGCCACCGCCGGTTGTGCATCCCCCTCCCGTTCCTTTAGCTCCCCGACCGCGCCCAGGGCCCGCTTGAACAGCACCGGACCCACCGCCTCGTGGACCCCAATCATCGTCACGATGAGGGCTCCCAGGGAGACCCCCCACTCCGGGAAGGAGCGGCGGGCCACCAGGGCCAGTCCCAGCGCGATTCCCGCCTGGGACACCGCACCCATCCAGCCCCACTCGGCGAACTGGGGCTCTACGGCGGGAGAGCGGCCCGCCCAGCGGAACCCCGCCCGCAGGGCCAGAGCGCGGAGCACCACCAGCAGCACCACCCAGGGGAGCATTTCCCCCAGGGCATCCAGGTGGATGGAAGCACCCGCGAGGGCGAAGAACACCGCATAAACCGGCCGCGAACCCCGCCGCAGCTCGGCGCGCAGACGCTCGCCTTCCACGGGGGAGAAGTTCTCGAGGTAGAACCCCGCGGCCAGGGCGATCAAGAGGGCCTCGAGATGAAGGAGCCGGGCCAATTCCGCGGTGACGCAGGCCAGGGCCACCAGGAAGAGCGCGGTGTCCCGCCGCACCGCCTGGAGGTAGCGCGCCACCACCCACCCCAGAATCATGCCCGCCCCCACCGACGCCCCGATCCCCAGCAGGGCGGCCAACACCGCGCTGACGTCCACCGCTCCCACCTGGGCCAGCGGGCGGGCGAGCTCGAGGACGAGCGTCAGGAGGAGAATCAGGGACACGTCGCCGATGACAGTGAGATTCAGAATGCCGCGGGCGAAGGGGCCGCGGGCTCCAGTCTCGTCCATGATGGCGATGGTGGCGGCCGGCGAGAACGCGGCCGCGCAGGTCCCCAGTACCACGGCGATGGCCACGACGTTGCCGAGCGGCTGATGGTGCGCCAGCGGGAACCAGGGAGACAGGATCAGGATGGCGCCCGTGACGGCGACGAAGGGAAACCCGATGGCGCCGAGCGACAGCCGGGTGAGGCGCGGGCGTTGGGCCCGGAGCTCGCCGAGCACCAGCTCGCTGCCCGCCGAAAAGGCGATCAAGGCCACCGCGGCGTCCGCGATGAAATCGAGAACCCGGACTTCGTCGGCCCGGACGAATCCGAGCCACGCGGGGCCGAAGACGAACCCGGTGAGGAGGTACCCGGTGAGCCGGGGCAGCTTCCAGCGGGAGACGATATCGGCGCCGAGCTGCGACGCGATGAGCAGAAAGCCCAGCGCCAGCGTGGCGCGCGCTTCGAGAAGGCCCCCGGCGGTGAGATGATGGAACAGCGCCATCATCACCGCGACGACGATCAGACTGACGACGGCTCGCATCGCGCGAAATCTCCCGTACCCGCCGCCTTTTGACAATGCGTGGCGGCGCCGATAATTTCCCTGTGATGTCGTTCGTTCATCTCCACACCCACAGCGAATACTCCCTCCTCGACGGCGCCAACCGCATTCCGGAACTCCTGGAGCGCGTGCAGGGGCTGGGGATGGATTCGCTCGCTATCACCGACCACGGCAACCTCCACGGCGCCTGGGCGTTCTACAGCGAGGCCAAAGCCCGCAAGATCCGCCCCATTTTGGGCTTCGAGGCGTATCTGGCGTTCGGGTCCCGGCGGCTCCGGGAAAAACTCCCCGACGCGCCCGCCGCCTACTCGCACCTCGTGCTCCTGGCCCGGAACCGCGCGGGCTACCAGAACCTGATCAAGCTGTCGTCCATCGGGTTCCTCGAAGGCTTCTACCGCCGTCCCCGGATCGACCGTGAGGTGCTCGAGGCGCATAAGGAGGGCATCATCTGCCTGGCCGCGTGCCTGTCGGGCGAGGTGTCCCTCTACCTCCGGCAGCAGAACTACGCCCAGGCCCGCGCCTCCGCAGAGTATTTCGCCCGCCTGTTCGGTCCCGACGGGTTCTACCTCGAGGTGCAGGACCATGGCATTCCGGAAGAGAAGACCGTAGCGGCCGGGATGTTCCAGCTGGGCAAGGAGCTGGGGCTCCCCATGGTGGTCACCAACGACGCGCATTACCTGCTGCGGGAGGACGCCGAGGCGCACGACGTCCTGCTTGCCATCGGCACCGGCAAGGACCTGGACGACCCGAAGCGCTTCCGGTTCACCGGGCAGGAGAGCTACGTCAAGTCGGAGAAGGAGATGAAGCAGCTCTTCCCCGACCGCCTGGAGCTGCTTGCTGAGACCCAGCGCGTGGCCAATCTCTGCGAGTTCGACTTCGAGAAGAAGTACTACCTGCCACAGTACCCCCGCCCCGCGGAGTTCGCCTCCGACAACGATCTGCTCGTGCATCTCGCCCGCGAGGGCGCGGGACGACGCTACGGGGCCCCGCTCCCCGAGGCGGCCGCGCAGCGCCTCGACTACGAGCTGGACGTCATCAAGCGCACCGGGTATGCCGGGTACTTTCTCATCGTGGCCGACCTGATCCGGGCGGCGAAGGAGCGCGGGATTCCGACGGGGCCGGGCCGCGGCTCCGCCGCCGGCTCCCTGGTGGCCTACGCGCTCGGCATCACCAGCGTCGATCCCCTCAAGTTCGATCTCCTCTTCGAGCGCTTCCTGAACCCCGAGCGCGTGTCGATGCCCGACATCGACCTGGACTTCTGCTTCGAGCGCCGCGGCGAGGTGATCGAATACGTCCGCTCCCGGTATGGCCGGGATTCGGTGGGCCAGATCATCACCTTCGGGACCATGAAGGCGCGCGCGGCGTTCCGGGACGTCGCCCGCACCCTGCGGATGGACATCGGCGAGGTCGACCGGACCACCAAGCTGATCCCCGCCGGTCCAGGGTTCTCTCTCACCCTGGCCGAGGCGGGCCAGAAGGTGCCCGAGCTCAAGGCCCTGGCGCAGCAGGACGAGCGGGTCCGCAAAGTCCTGGACCTGGGGCAGCGCATCGAAGGACTGGCCCGGCACTCCTCCGTGCACGCGGCCGGCGTGGTCATCGCCCCGGGCCCCCTCTCGGACTACGTGCCGGTCTGCAGCGCGCCTCAGGATGCCGACGCCATCATCACCCAGTACGACATGGTGGCGCTGGAAAAGGTCGGGATGCTCAAGATCGACCTGCTGGGGCTCAAGACGCTGACCGTGATTCACGATGCGAGCGAGATGGTGCGGGAACGCAAAGGGATCACCGTCGACCTCGAGCAGCTGCCCTTCGACGACCCGGCAGTCTACGCCACCCTGCGGGCCGGCCGCACCGCCGGGATCTTCCAGTTCGAGTCGCCGCTCGCCACCGACTGCCTCCGGAACATGAAGTGCGACCGGTTCGACGACCTGGTGGCCGCCAACGCCCTGCTCCGTCCCGGCCCGCTGGACACCGGGATGCATCTCGTGTTCATCAACCGGAAGCTCGGCCGCGAGGCCGTGAAGTACCCGCATCCGGCTCTGGAAGAGGTGCTCCGCCCTACGTACGGGGTCATCACCTATCAGGAACAGGTGATGCGGATCGCCAACATCCTGGCGGGCTTCTCCCTGGCCGAAGCCGACGTCCTCCGGAAGGCGGTGGGGAAAAAGGACCAGGAGCTGATCGATGCCGAGCTGAAGCGGTTCGTCGAGCGGGCGGTGGCGAACGGACACGCAAAGCCGGTGATCGAGGAGCTGGCCCGGCAGATCGAGACCTTCGGGCGCTACGGGTTCAACAAGTCGCACGCCGTGGCCTACTCGGTGCTGTCCTATCAGACGGCGTGGTTCAAGACCCACCACCCGGCCGAATTCATGGCCGCGCTCCTCTCGTCGGAAATCGGCAACACCGACAAGGTGGTTCAGTACATCGCCGAAGCCCGCGAGCTGGACCTCGACGTCCTTCCCCCGGACGTGAACGAGTCCGGCTTCAAGTTCACGGTGGTAGCGGACCGGCGGATGCGGTTCGGCCTGGGCGCCATCAAGAATGTGGGCGCCGGCGCCATCGCCTCCATTCTGGCGGGACGCCGTGAGGGCGGACCCTA
>DATMOQ010000112.1:0-9229 GCA_035568195.1 Gemmatimonadales bacterium | reverse complement strand
CGCAGGTGAGGACCAGGAGGAGTCCTACGGCAGCGATCAGCACCAGCAGCGCCGGACGCACCGGGCCGGTGACCTGGTCGTCGAGCGAGACGGCAAAGGGCTGAAACCGCATGTCCACTGGATACAGCCCCTGCTGGACCCACTGCGCCGCCATGGTCCGGACTTCATTGGTCACCAGGGCCGGCGTGACACCGGGCCGCAAGCGGCCGACCGTGTAGCAGCAATGGCCGCCACGAATCGGCGCCGAACGGTCGAGCTGGATGGGTCCAATGAGCTGCACCGAGCTGCGGGACTGAAACTCGAGCGGGAGCCGGAAATTGCGGGGGAGAATCCCCGCCACGCGGTACGGCTGCGCGTCGATCTGGATGGTCTTCCCCACCAGAGCGGGGTCGCCGCTCCACCGCCGGCGCCACAGGTCGTAGCCCACCATCACCACCGCCGGGCCATTGGGTACGTCTTCGGCCGCGGTAAACATCTGTCCTACATGGGGGGACACGCCCAGGACGTCGAGCAGGTTGGCCGTCGCCTGTGCGCTCGAGACGCTCTCGGCGTGGCCCTCGGGGCCGGTCAGTGTGACTTCGGACCCGTCGGCCCACATCGCGAGATCGCTGAAGAGCTGCGTCTGACGCTGGTAGTCGAGATACTCGGCGGCCGAGACCCACGTCTTGTCGAAGTTGCTCCACTTGCTCCAGACCATCGCGAGCTGCTCGGGCTGGCGGTACGGCAGCGGCTTGAGCAGGACCGCATTGACGACCGTGAAAATCGCGGTCGCCGCGCCGATCCCCAGGCCCAGCGTGAGGATCACGAGCCCGGAGAATCCTGGGCGATTCCGCAACGAGCGCAGCGTGGGGCCGAGCTTCATGGGCAGCCGTGGAAGGGGTTAAGGGTTGGATGGACCAACCGCTCCCGAGGTTGCAGCTATGCCAGTGCCTGAAGCCGCTCGTGAAGGATCGCGGCGCTCTCCACCCGGTCCTCGGGGCGCTTCGCCAGGAGCTGTGCGATCAGCTCGTCCAGGGCTGGGGGTACGCCCGCGACCACCGTACTGGGACGGGGCGGATCCTCTGACAGGACCTTCGCGAAGAGGGCCATCACGGTGGCCCCGTCCAGTGGCAGACGGCCGGTGAGAAGCTCGAAGAGCACCACCCCGGCGGAGTAGAGGTCGCTCCTCGCATCCACCTCTTCACCGGTGAGCTGCTCCGGACTCATGTACGCGGGCGTACCGACGATCAGTCCGGCCTGCGTGTGCCGGGCCGCGGAGGCGCGGGCCAGCCGGGCGACGCCGAAGTCCATCACCTTGAGTACGCCCTCGGGGTCGAGCAGCAGGTTCTGCGGCTTGATGTCCCGGTGGATCACTCCGGTCGCGTGGGCGACGCCGAGGGACTCGGCCAGCTGGGAGCCGATGGCGAGGGCGGAGCCGACGCCGAGGGTGCCCCGCGCATCGAGGAGCTGGCGCACGGTCAGTCCCTCGACGAACTCCATCGTGATGTACCAGAGTCCGCCTGCCTCTCCGAAGTCGTGGGTGCGGACCACGTTACGATGGGTGATCCGGCGGGTCAGCCGGATCTCGTCCTTGAAGCGCTCGCGGGATTCGTCGTCGGCCACCAGCTCGGGCCGCAGAGTCTTGATGGCGACGGTCTCGTCCAGCTCGGTGTCGCGCGCCTTGTAGACGGTCCCCATGCCGCCCCGTCCGAGCACCGACTCGATGCGGTAACGCCCGGCGAACGTTTCGCCCGCGCTCAACCGGTCGTCGTCCGCGCGGGCCACCACTTCCTGGGTTTGCCGGGCGTGGCCGATCTCGGTGCGCAGGCGTTCCAGTCGTCCGCGAAGACTCGACTCGCGCGCGCCGACCTCGGTGGCCATCCGGTCCATCACCCGGGCCAGGCGCCCCACTGCGTCGGCCCGCTGTGCCATGGCGCCGAGCTGTCCGGCCTGGTACGCGCCGGCTTCGACGGCCGTGGCCGCCGCGGTAACGACGCCCAGCGCCCGCACCAGCTCCCGTTCCTGATCGCGGAACCGCTTCTCCACGAGCGACGCGGCCAGACGGGCGCGGAGGATGACGGGCTCGAACGGCTTGGGCAGATAGTCGAGGGCGCCCGCTTCGATGCAGTGCGCGATGGCGCCCAGGTCGTCGAGCGCCGAGATCATGATCACCGGAAGGTCGCGCGTGAGCGGGTCGGCTTTGAGCCGCTCGAGCACCGCGAGCCCGTCCAGATCCGGCATCATCACGTCGAGAAGCACGACGTCCACCGCCTCGCGGGTCACTACCTCGAGGGCTTCCCGTCCGCCGGACGCCAGGACCACGGCGTAGCCCTCGCGCTGGAGGCGCCGGCCCAGGAGATCGCGATTCCCCGCCTCGTCGTCCACCACCAGGACCCGGGCCTTACCGGTCACCGCCGCACTCCCCGCATCAGCGGGCTTGGCCACGACGTTCGGCGCGGCGGGAACCAGGCGCGCCGCGGCCGCCTCGATCTTGTGGAGGTCTTCGGCGAAGGTGGGCGTGGGACTTTCGCCCGCCGCGGCCAGCAGCGCGTGCACGGCCTCGAGGATGCGGTGCTGGGGGTCTTCGAGTTTGTGGTAGAGCCCGGAAACCTCCGAGGGCTCCACCGCGTCGCGGGTCGGCGCGAGGACCAGGGAAATGAGCTTGAGGGCGTCGCGGGCGGCGGCGAGCGTAGCCTCGAGGGCTTTCCGGCGTTCGGCGTTCTCAGGGCCCTCGAGATCCTCGATCAGCATCTCCGCGTAGCCCACGATGTGATTGACCGGCGTGCGGAGGTCGTGCCGGAGCGCGGCGACGGGATTGGAGCCGGGGGCGCTGTGACTCACGCGGGAGGAGCGGCCGGCAGGAGCGCGGCCATCTTGCCCAGGAGACGATCGAGCTCGATGGGTTTGGTGTCGTAGTCGTTGCAGCCGGCCTCGAGCGCTTTTTCGCGGTCCCCGGCCATGGCGTGTGCCGTGAGCGCGATGATTGGCACGGTCTTGGTCTCCGTAGTGGCCCGCAGCTGGCGCGTCGCTTCCCAGCCGTCGATTTCCGGCAGGCTCATGTCCATCAGGATGAGGTCGTAGCCGCCCGCCCGCGCGCGCTCCACCCCAGCCTTGCCGTCGACGGCCATGTCGACCGTGAACCCCTTCCGGATCAGCCTCCGGGAGAGCATGTCGCGGTTCATCTCATTGTCTTCCACCAGAAGAATTCTGGGCATGACTCAATCTGCTCCAGGGGCGGGAGCCGTGAGGGGAAGGCGGACCGTAAAGGTGGTGCCGCGGCCGATTTCGCTCGACACCTCGACGTCTCCGCCCATCAGGCGGCAGAGCCGGCGGGAGATCGCGAGACCCAAGCCGGTGCCGCCGTACCTGCTCGTGATGGACGCGTCGGCCTGGACGAAGGCCTCGAAAAGCCGGCCCTGCTGCTCGGGTGTCATGCCGATGCCGGTGTCCGAGACCGCGAACACCATGGTATCGCCGGCACGGGTCACCGCGAGGGTAATTGTCCCCCGCTCTGTAAACTTGGACGCGTTGGAGAGGAGATTGAAGAGCACCTGGCGGATACGCGTTTCGTCCGAGTGCATGGACCCGACATCGTCACCACAGCGCACGGTGAACGTGTTGCTCCGCCGGGCCACGAGAGGTTCGACGGTCGCGCGGACGTCGTCCACCACCTGTCGGACCGGGAACGAGGCGGCCACGAGCTCGACCTTACCGGCTTCGATTTTCGACAGATCCAGGACGTCGTTGATGAGCGTCAGCAGGTGGCGGCCCGCACCGGCGATCTTGTCGAGATCCGGCCCAAATTCGGGCACTCCGCGCTCCTCCGCTTCCTCCCGTACCAGCTCGGCGTATCCCAGAATGGCGTTGAGCGGCGTGCGCAGCTCGTGACTCATGTTCGCCAGGAACTGGCTCTTGGCGCGGTTCGCCGCCTCGGCGTCCTGGCGAGCCCGGAGCAGCTCGGTGATGTCGTGGTAAAGCGCCATGGGTCCCACGTGCTCGCCGTCCACGATGACCGGCACGCCCAGCACCTCGACGTCCACGAAGGTGCCGTCTTTCCGCCGCCGCTGGCCCACCCCGGCGATGGGGCGGTCCAGCGCCTCGCGTGTGTACTCCTCAGCTTCGCGCCGTGTCGCCTCCGTGGTGATCAGGTCATCCAGCACCTGACCCACGGCCTCGTCCTGCCGGTATCCGAAGAGCCGCTCGAACGCGGGGTTGCAGCTGCGGACCGTCTTGTTGGCGTCGAGGGTGACGATGGCGACGGGGCTGTTCCGCACCAGCTCGGAGAAGTACTGCTTCTGCCGCTGGGCGTCCGTGTACAGCCGGGCGTTTTCGATGGCGACGGCCACCTGGGGCGCGAACAGATTGAGCAACCGCAGATCCTCGGCGCCGAAGACCCGGGCCCGGTCCGAGTGCACGGTCGCGATGGCTCCGACCAGCCGGCGGCCGATAAGGAGAGGCGCGGCCATCACGGAGTGCACCACCCAGTCCGCGTATTTCGGGGACTGGCCCAGCCACTCATGGTACGACGGGATGATGATGGGCTCCAGGGTGCGGGCCACGTGGCCCATGGCGCCTTCGCCGATCTTGAGACGGGTACCGGTCGAGTCTTTTCCGATGTTCGCGCTGGCGCGCACCACCAGCTCCTGGGTGGCCTCGTCGACGATCGCCACCTCTCCGCCGGTGCTGGACAGGAGCGCGACGGCGCGGTCGAGCACGACTTGAAGCACCCGGTTCAGCTCGAGGTCGCCCGCCAGGGCCTTCATCGAATCGAACAGCGCCGCATGCTCGTCGGCGCGCCGGCGCTCCTCGGCCAGCAGGCGGACGCGGGCGAGCGCGATGCCGGCCTGGTCCATGGCGGCGGTGAGGATTTCGAAGTCCTGCGCGTCGAAGGCGTTGGGCTCGCTGCTCTCGACCACAAGGACGCCGACCGTGTTTCCGTCGACCTTGAGCGGCACGTCCACCTCAGACCCGGATGAGAGCGACGCGACGTAGTTCTTTTCGCGGGTGACGTTCGGGGTGTAGTGGAGCTGGCCGTCAGCCATGGCGCGGGCCGAGAGTCCGGCGCCGGGGGCGACGCGGAAGCGGGGCGCGCCGGACCAGCCCACCGAGGCGCGCATCACACGCTCCTGCGTCGCGGGGTCGAGGAGGAAGAGCGCGAGGAACTTGTAGCCCAGCGCTTCGTCGTGGAGACCGGTCACCACCGCGCTGTAGATCGCGTCTTCGTCGTGCGCGCCGGCGATGCCGGTCGAGAGGCGCAGCAGCGCCGCCTGACGGTGAGCGAGGTGACTGACCCGGGGTGAGCGGCGGCCCCGGGGAGGGGTACGACGTGCTTTCGGCATTGATCCTTATGGGGGTTGGGCCCACACCATATACGGATCGGGGCGGGGAGTCACCAGGACGTTAGCCTTCACCCTCCACGAGCCTAGCAAACACCAATAAACAATAATATACTTGCACATATAGAGGCATTTCCGCACCGTCTGGTACCCGACTTGAGGCCTGGGCCATGACCCCGATCGCCAGCTACTCCGAGTTCCTCCGCGTCCTGCTCGCCGACCGCGACCGCTTCTTCGACGAAATAGTCGAAGGCACGAATCTGAACCGCGCGCTCCGGTACACCATCCTGACGATCGTGGGGTTCTCGGGTTTCTTCGGATTCGTCGCCGGCATGTACTCGGGACCCCTGCAGGCCATCTCGGCGGCGGTGAAGCTCCCGTTCCTCTTCTTCGCGACCTTCGTCATCTGCTTTCCCGCGTTCTACGTGGTGCAGGTACTGGTGGGGTCGCGTCTCCGGCTGACGCAGGTGGTGGTGATGGTCTGCGCCTCGCTCGCGCTGACGTCCGTACTCCTCGCGGCCTTCGTGCCCATCACGGCGTTCTTCCTCATCACCGGCGCGAACTACTACTTCCAACACCTCCTGAACATCGCGCTCGCCACCGTCGCGGGCATCTTCGGGATGGTGGCACTGCACGGAGGATTGTCGCTCGTCTGCGAAAAGCGCGGCGTGTACCCGCGCAAGGCGCTGACGATCATGCGCGTGTGGGCTCTGCTCTTCGGGTTCGTCGGAATCCAGTTGGCGTGGAACCTGCGCCCGTTTCTGGGCGATCAGAACAAGCCGTTCCGGGTTTTCGGCAACTACCAGGGGAACTTCTACACGGCCGTGATCTACGCGACGAACAAGCTGCTGCAGGGAGACTCTGCCGCTGTGCGCCCCGACTCCGCTAAGAAGCTGCCCCTGCCCTTCCCGCTTTCGCCGGACACGACGCGCCGGACGCATCCGTGACCGGCAACCACGGCCCCGACATCCTCACGCTCGAGGAAGTGGCCGAGTATCTCCGCCTTACGCCCCAGACCATCTATAAGTGGGCCCAGGAGAAGCGCATTCCGGCCGCCAAGCTCGGCAAGGAGTGGCGCTTCCGGAAAAGCATCATCGACCGGTGGCTCGACGATCAGATCTTGAGCGATGAGTCGGGGTTTGCGCACTTAAGACCGAGGTGAGGTCCTTCGCTTCGCTCAGGATGACAAGCCTCTCCTTTTCCTTACAATAAAGAAAAGGGGTTGTCATCCTGAGCGCCAAAGGCGCGAAGGACCTGCTTTCAGTTACTCGCCACCTGATACTGCTCCAGCTTCCCGTCCGGCATCTCGAAAGTCCACACCCGCACGCCGCCCTGCGCGAAACGCGCCTGATAGACCCGGAGAATCATCCCGCCACGCAGCTCCTGATCCACCTGGACGAATCTGGTGGGTGCGCCCAGGGGCGCGAGACTGGCAGCGAAGTCCGCCAGCGCCTGCGCCGTGAAGTAGGCGTTGCCGTCCGCAGTGAAGAGCGACCGGTCGATGGTGCCCTTCTGCAGTCCCTCGAAGATCTGGCGCGCCTGCGCCTCGTGCGCCTGCGTCGCGGCATCCTCCGTGGTGAAGAGGCGATCGCCGATCCGCCGGGCGATGGCGCCCGCCGCCCCCGCCGCGTCCTGGTTGGTCAGCACGACCACCGCGGCCCGGTCGTCGGGATAGACCACGTTCTGAGCTGTGAACCCGGACACCTCCCCGCCATGCGAGATGGTGCGGTGCCCGTCGCCCATCCCCACATCCACGCCCAGTCCGTAGTGACTGCCCACGCCACTCCTGAGCAGCGTCTCGGTCTCCATGGCCCGGTAGGACGCCGGCGCCAGGAGACTCTGATCGATCATCGCGATGTCCCACTTCGCCAGGTCACTCGGCGTCATGGCCAGCTCGCCCGCGGCGAACAGCCACCCCTTTCCTTCTTTGGGGGCCGGCCGCGGCGGGCCCAGCGCGAAGCGCAGGTAGCCCACCGGGTCCGAATCCGGCAGACGGCCCAGGTCGATGTTCTTGACGCTTTCTATGCCGAGGGGGCCGAGGATGCGGGTGCGCAGGAATTCGAAGAACGGCATGCCGCTCACCTTCTCGACGATCATCCCCGCGATCACGAAGTTCGTATTGCTGTACTGCCAGCGGGTACCGGGATCGAAATCGAGGGGCTTCCGGGCCCACTGGTCTACGATCTGCCGGGCCTTGACCGAATCCAGCATGAACGGCGGGACATAGTCCTGGGGCCAGTAGTCCTGGTAACCCGATGTGTGGGAGAGCAGCTGGCGGATCGTGACTTCGCCCGCGCGGGTCAGGTCGGGGAGGTACTTCGCGACCGGATCATCGAGCGAGAGCTTCCCGTCCTGCACCAGCAGCAGCACCGATCCGGCGCAGAACTGCTTCGAAATGGACCCGATGCTGTAGCGCATGCCGGTGGTGGCGGGCACGTGCCCGTCGATCCTGGCGTCCCCGTAGGCCTGGGCATAGACCAGCTTTCCGTCCCGGACCACGGCCAGGGAGGCACTGGGGACCCCGGTCTGCCGCAGGACCTCCCGGGCGATGGAGTCCACGGCGGGGGCCAAGGGGTCCTGAGCCGCGAGACGAGACGTTCCCAGAAGGATCACTGCGATCAACCGACGCATACCGGCTCCTCCAAGTGAGATGAATGCACGTCAGGCGGCCAATCTGAAGCGGCGAACCCACGTTGCCAACCCCGCGAGCCCGGGGCCATTCTTCAGCCCATGAACAAATACCTCGTCGGTCCCATTGCCGTCGTCATTCTCGCCTTCCCGTTCCCGGCCGCGGCGCAACGCCTTGCCGCCACGCGGCCCGGCGTACCCGATACGTCGCCCTTCCGGCCACTCGCATGGGCGGGGCCGAACAGCTACCGGACGGCATCCGGGATGCCGGGGCCCAACTACTGGCAACAGAAGGCCGACTACACCATCAAGGCGTCCCTCGAGCCGTCGACGCAAACCATTCAGGGCTCCGAGACCATCACGTACACCAACAACTCACCCGACACCCTGCGCTTCGTGTGGCTGCAGCTCGACATGAACCTGGGGTCCCGGAAGAGCCGTAACTCGCCTCTCGATTTCTTCTTCTTTCCGGAAGACTCGACCTTCCACGTCGGGGCGACCATCGAACGGATCCAGGCGGTCCATGCCGGCGCCGGCGGTAAGTCCACCAGCGCCACGCTGTCCTGGTGGGTCAACAGCACCATGATGCGCGTGGATCTGGACCGCCCCCTGGCCCCGAAGGGCGTACTGTCCCTCGACATCGGCTGGCACTACCAGGTCCCCACGCAGGGGGGACGGACGGGCCGCCAGCAGTTCCCAGAAGGTTGGCTCTATCAGATCGCGCAGTGGTACCCGCGCATGGCGGTCTACGACGACATCAGCGGCTGGGACACGCTGCCCTACCTCGGCCAGGAGTTCTACCTGGAGTACGGAACGTTCGACTATGCGGTCACGCTGCCGGCCGACATGTTGGTGGCTGGCTCAGGCGAGCTCCTGAATCCCGCTGAGGTGCTCACGCCGCTCGAGCGTGAACGCCTCGTCCAGGCGCGGGCGAGCGACAAGACCGTGATGGTCCGCACCGCTGACGATGTTGTGGCGACGCTTCCAGCCAACGGGAGCAAGACTTGGCGTTTCCATATGGATCGCACGCGCGATGTCTCTTTCGCCGCGTCCCGCGCCTTCGTCTGGGACGCCGCGCGGATCGACCTGCCCGGCGGCAAGACCGCGCTGGCCCAATCGGTCTATCCAGCGGAAGACGGCGGCGATGCGGCCTGGGGCCGCTCGACCGAGTATCTGAAATTTGCGGTCGAGGAGTTCTCGCGCCGCTGGTTTGTCTACCCCTGGCCGAACGCGATCAACGTCGGCGGGCCGGTGGGCGGCATGGAATACCCAGCGCTTCTGTTCGA
>DATMOQ010000111.1:0-4271 GCA_035568195.1 Gemmatimonadales bacterium | reverse complement strand
AGCCCTCGCGGTTCCTGGAGAGCATTCCGCCGGCGGTGCTGCAGGAGCGGGCCACCACCCCACTCTGGGAACGCGGCGGATACCGCGCCCGCAGCGGCGCCCCCCCCCGTCGCCGGCCGGTGGAACGCGATGAAGCGTTCTTCGCCGTGGAAGAGGAGTCGCAGGACACGCCGCGGTACGCCCGGGGTGAGCGGGTGCGGCATCGCAAGTTCGGTGGCGGGGTGGTGCAGGCGGTCTCCGGCGGCGGCCGGAGTCTGAAGATCACCGTGTTGTTCGACGATCCCGAGATCGGCGCCAAACAACTGCTCGTGGCCTACGCCGGGCTCGAGCGCGAGTGGGAGACGGGATGAGCGTCACACCGGACGAAGTGCGGCAGATCGCTCGGCTGGCCGAGCTGTCGGTGGATGAAGACCATCTACCGGAGCTGGCGGCGCAGATGTCGCGCATCGTGGACTACATCGCGCAGCTGTCGGAAGTGAGCGGCGGCGAGCACGCCCGGCCGTTCCTCCCCGGTCCGGATGCGATCCGCCTGCGCGCCGACGTCGTGGCTCCGCAACCGCTCGAAGGGAAGCTGTCGGACCTGGCGCCGGCGTTCCGGGACGGATTCTTCCTCGTGCCCAAGCTGGGGGCGTTCGAGGAGACCGGGGAGGATGACGAGTGACCGAAGTCGAAGCGCTCGCGAGCGCCAAGGCCACGGCCACCCGCCTGGGAAAAGCCAAGCGACTCAACGCGCTCCTCACCCCCACCACGGTGGTGCGGAAGTCCCTGATCGCGCAGGCCAAGGGGGCGCACCCCTCCGGGGTCCTGTACGGGATGCCGGTCGTTCTGAAGGACAACATCTGCACGCTCGAGTTTCCCACGACGTGCGGATCGAAGCTCCTCGAGGGCTATCAGTCGCCGTATGAAGCCACCGTCGTCACCAAGCTGAAGGCGGCGGGCGCGCTGATCGCGGGCAAGGCCAATCTGGACGAATTCGCGATGGGCTCGTCCACGGAGCACTCGGCGTTCGGACGGGTCTTGAATCCCATCGACCGCACCCGCGTGCCCGGGGGATCGTCGGGCGGATCGGCCGCGCTGGTCGGCGCCGGCGCGGTGCCGGCCGCGCTCGGTTCCGAGACGGGCGGCTCGGTGCGGCAGCCAGCGGCGTTTTGCGGCGTGGTGGGCATCAAGCCCACGTACGGACGGGTCAGCCGCTACGGCCTCGTGGCCTTCGGATCGTCCCTCGATCAGATCGGCGTGCTGGGGCGCAGCGTCCACGACGCGGCCCGGGTGCTGTCGGTGATTTCCGGACGCGACCCGCGGGACAACACCTGCGAGAACCGGGACTCCTTGCGGCTGCCCACGGTGCCGGAGCGGCTGGAAGGGTTCGTCATCGGGATTCCGAAGGAGTACTTCCCGATGGATCTGAACCCGGGCGTCCGCCGCGCCTGTGACCGCGCCATCCGCGCGCTCAAGGAGCTGGGGGCCGCGGTCCGGGACGTCTCGCTGCCGCACACCGCGTACGCCATTCCCACGTATTACGTCATCGCGCCCGCGGAGGCCTCGTCGAACCTGGCGCGCTTCGACGGCGTGCGGTACGGCAATCGCGCCGAGGGCGTCACCACCCTGGCCGAGTTGTATCAGCGGACGCGGGGCGCGGGGTTCGGTCCCGAGGTCCAGCGCCGGATCCTGGTGGGCACCTACGTGCTCTCGTCGGGCTACTACGACGCGTATTACCGGAAGGCGCAGCAGATGCGCGCGCTCCTGGCGCAGGACTTCCGCAACGTCTTCGATCGGGGCGTGGACCTGATCTTCACGCCCACGACCCCCACGACGGCGTTCAAGGCGGGGGAGCGCACCAAAGATCCGGTCACGATGTATCTCGCGGACAGCTTCACCGCGCCCGCCAATCTCACGGGCGTGCCCGCGATGTCGTTACCCATCGGGCGGGTGAAGGGTCTGCCCGTGGGCGGTCAGTTCATCGGCCAGCCCTTTCTGGAAGACGACATGATCGAAGCGGCCTACGCGCTCGAGCGGGCCATTGCGGGGACGGAGGAAGTGTGAGCGCCGCGCCCGCCTGGGAGACCGTCATCGGGCTCGAGACGCACGTCCAGCTCGGCACGGTGTCGAAGATGTTCTGCGGCTGCTCCACGCGGTTTGGAGCGCCGCCGAACACCAACGTGTGCCCCGTATGCCTGGGCCTGCCCGGCGCGCTGCCGGTGCCGAACGAGCGCGCCATCGCGCTCGCGGTGCGGGCCGCGGTGGCGTTGAACTGCACCGTGCATCCCCGCAGCGTGTTCGCGCGGAAGAATTACTTCTATCCCGACCTGCCCAAGGGCTACCAGATCTCGCAGTACGATCAGCCGCTGGCCACGGCGGGGCAGCTGTCGTTCCTCTCGCCCGAGCGCGGCATCGTCCGGGCCGGGATCGTCCGCGTGCACGTCGAGGAGGACGCCGGGAAATCGCTGCACGACCGGTTCCCGAAGGCGACCGCCGTGGACCTGAACCGCGCCGGCGTGCCGCTCATCGAGATCGTCACCGAGCCGGATTTCCGCTCGCCGCAGGAAGCCCGGGCCTATCTGCTCACCCTCAAGCAGGTGCTGCAGTACGTCGGTGTGTCCGAGTGCGACATGGAGAAGGGGAGCCTGCGCGTCGACGCCAACGTGTCGATCCGCAAAGCGGGCAGTACCGCGCTCGGCGTGAAGTGCGAAGTGAAGAACATCAACGCGTTTTCTTACGTCGAAAAGGCCCTGACGGTGGAACGGGATCGGCAGATCGCGCTGGTCGAAGGCGGCGGCAAGGTCACCCAGTCGACCATGCTGTACGACTCGAAAGCGAATACCGTCCGCCTTCAGCGTTCCAAAGAAGAGAGCAAGGACTATCGGTACTTCCCGGAACCCGATCTGCCGCCCCTGGTGCTCACGGAGGAGTGGATCACCGAGCAGCGGGGGGTCTTGCCCGAGCTGCCCGCCACTAAACGGGAGCGGTTCGTCTCCCAGTATGGGTTGGGGCAGCAGGACGCCGGCGTGTTGACGGCCGAACGGGCGGTGGCCGACTACTACGAGTCGGTGGTGCACGCGGGGGCGGAGCCCAAGGCGGCGGCGAACTGGGTGATGGGCGAAGTGCTGGCGGACGCCAAGGATCACCAGGAGCAGCTGCGGGTGCCGGCGCCCTCCCTGGCCGGGATCATCGCGCTGGTCAAGGGCGGCACGCTCTCTCATCAGGGCGCGAAGCGGGTGTTCTCTGAAGTCGCCACCCGGGGCGGCGAGCCCCGGACCATCGCCGAGGCACTGGGTGTGATTCAGGTGGCCGATGCCGGCGTGGTATCGCAGTGGGTCGAGGAAGTGGTGGCGGCCCACCCCGCGGAAGTCGCGCGCTACAAGGGCGGGGAGACCAAGCTCATGGCGTTCTTCGTAGGGCAGGTGATGAAGGCGTCCAAAGGGAAAGCGGACCCGAAGGCCGCCCCGAAGCTGCTCGAGGAGCGTCTCAGCCGGTAGAGCGCCAGGGCCGCTGGGCCTTGGATTCGCGCCAGTAGGCGAGCGACGCATCCGGCAGCCCGAAGTGCTCTTCCGCCGTCTCGGAGACCTGTTCCGGGTCGTCGCGGCCCCCCGTGGCCAGCGCCTCCCGCCGCATCTGCTTCGCCATGCCGAGGGCTTTTTCCCCCGACGGATCGAGCCGCCGGGCCGCGGCGTCCTTCTGGCCCAGCGATTCCATCACATACTCGAAGGCCACCGCCATGTGGCGCTCGACGTCCGCGCCGGGCAGGTCCCACCGGCTGGTTTCCGCAATGATCTGAAACGCCAGCTGCCAGCTCTGGCTCTCGGTGAGGTGGACCATCCCGCGAAAGAGCCGGCGGTTGGTCCGCAGGGAAAAGAGCGTGGGCGAAATGATGCCGTCCAGGTGCGCGTCACTCGCGCCATGATCGCGCAAGATGACTTCCTTGGCGGTCCGGGCGTACGCGTCTCCGAGGTGCGTCTCGAAGCGGCTCTCCCAGTAGCTGTGGCCCAGCGCCGTGGTGCTGGAGGTGATCACCAGCTGCCGCGGCACGAAGAAGTTGTGTGCGACGGTATCCGCGGCGAGGTGGGACAAGTACCCCAGCCCGAACGCGCGCAGCGCGTCGGTGGCCGCCTGATCGTAGATCTCCTGGCCCACGTGCCACGCGTGGCAGTGGCGGCCCACGGGGGCGTACTTCTTCGCCATGGAGGTGTCGGCGGCGATGTTGCCATAGAGAAAGTCGAACGGATACGAGCGCAGCAGGTCGGCCACGGCCGTGGGCAGCTGATGGAGATTGG
>DATMOQ010000110.1:0-2140 GCA_035568195.1 Gemmatimonadales bacterium | reverse complement strand
GCTCACCCGGGTCTTGTTCCTCTACTTCGTTCAGGCCAAAGGCTGGCTCGACGGGGACCCTCGCTACCTGCCGAAGGTGCTGGACCAGGCCCTGGCCAAGAGGCGTCACTTCCATCGCTCGGCACTCCATCCGCTCTGCTTCGGCGCGTTGAACCGTCCCTACGGGGAGCGCGGACCAGGAGCCCGCGCCCTGGGCTCCGTTCCGTTCCTCAATGGGGGCCTCTTCGAGCCCACACCTCTCGAGCGACAGTTCGGACCGGCGCTTTGGAGTAACGCGGACTGGCGGGACGCCTTCGACGATCTCTTCGAGAAGTTCCACTTCTCGGTGCGCGAAGACGAGAGCGCCGACCTCGTGGCCCCCGACATGCTGGGCCGGGTCTTCGAGGGAATCATGGACCCCCAGGACCGCAGACGGAGCGGGAGCTACTACACACCTCCGGGTCTGGTCCGCGCCCTGGTGCGTGCCGCGCTCGAGACCGCTCTGGTGGAGCGCCGGGGACTCCGCCCGGACGTGGCGGCGGCTTGGGCCCACCACGGCATCGCTCCGGCCGAGCCCCCCAGCTTGCGGGGACTCACGGTGGTCGATCCGGCAGTCGGGTCGGGGGCGTTTCTCCTCGGCGCCCTCGAGGAGCTGACCCGTCTCAGGGCGGCTGCCGGCGAGACCCGCGGCCCGGCGCTCTCGCGGGACATTCTCTCCGGATCACTGTTCGGCGTCGATCTCGATGCCACCGCTGTCCGGCTCACCGAGTTGAGGCTCTGGCTCGCGCTCGTGGCGGATGATGAGACCGACCGGCCCGAGGCGGTGGCGCCCCTCCCCAACCTCGATGGGCGGGTCCGCCAGGGGGATGCGCTCCTCGATCCAGTGGCTCTCGCTCGCTCACTGACGGGCGCGTCGGGGCTGGGCGACGCCCGGGACGAGATCGCTCACCTCGCCCAGGCCCGGCGGACCGTATTCGCCTCCGCCGGTGCGGCCAAACGAGAGCCCCTTCGGGACCTGCTCCGGGCCGAGACCCGGCTTGGGCAGCGGCTCTTCACACGGGCGCTGGCCGAGGTCGAGCGGGCCATCTCCGAGACGCTCGAGAGCAGGCGAACCCTCGATCTCTTCGGCCGAGCGGCGGGACTGAACGCCGAGGCCCGCGATCGACTGCGGCGACTCCGCGCCGGACGGCGGGATCTGCGGGCGGCCCTGCGCCGTCTGACGACCGATGCGGGCGCACCGTTCTTCGCTTTCGACACCCACTTCGGTGATGTGTTGTCGACCGGCGGGTTCGACTGCGTCGTGGGCAATCCCCCGTGGGTCCGGGCCGAGCGGCTTCCGCAGCGGATTCGGGACGCGCTGGCCGGACGGTACCGCTGCTGGCACACCGGAGGGCAGCGCGGCTTCGCCCATCAGCCGGACCTCTCCGTGGCGTTCGTCGAGCGGGCCCTCGAGCTCACCGCGCCGGCGGGCGTGATCGCCCTCCTCGTGCCCGCCAAGCTCGCGACGTCCGGGTACGCCGAACCATTGCGACGGTACGTCGCGAGCGAGGCGCGTCTCGCCCGGCTGGCCCCGGCGGACGAGGCCGCCGCGACGTTCGGCGCCGCGGTCTATCCCATGGCGCTGGTGGCGGCACGCCGGCCGCCGCGGGTGGCCGAGCGGGTGACTCTGGGGCTGGGTCCGTCGGAGCGGGTTCACACGACGCAGGGTGCCTTGCAACAGGCCGGCCCCTGGATTCTCCAGCCTCACGCCGACCGCGTGGCCCGTCGCCTCCGCGACGAGCTCCCGACTCTGGGGGAGCGGTGGGCGCCTATCCTGGGCGTGAAGACCGGCGCAGACGAGCTCTTCCTGGTCGCGGAGCCCTGCGAGGAATCGCGCCCCGCCCTGCGGGGTCGGGACTGCGGGCGGTGGCGGGTGGAAGCTCGTCTGCACCTGCTCTGGACTCACGAACCGGACGGCCGGATTCGAACCCGACTCAATGGGGCGATGTCGAGCCGGCTCGAGCCCGTAGCGGACCGGCTCAGGCGCCGCGCCGATTTCCGGGGCGGGCCCCCGTGGCAGCTCTTCCGGTTGGGGCTGGCCATCGCCGCCAATCGCGTCATCTGGCCCGATCTCGCCCGGCGGCTGTCGGCGTCGGTCCCCACAGCGGAGATGGTGCCGCTC
>DATMOQ010000109.1:0-4700 GCA_035568195.1 Gemmatimonadales bacterium | reverse complement strand
CCCCCTCGCCGCCGGTCGCAGCGAGCACCGCCGCGGTCACGTCCTCCTTCTTGGCGTCGATGGTGACGTGCGCGCCCATCCTGGCGGCGAGCGCCAGGCGCTTGGGATTCACGTCCGACGCGATCACTTTGGCGGCCCCCGCGGCCCTGGCGATTCCCACGGCGAAGCATCCGATGGGCCCGCACCCGACCACGAACACGGTGCTCCCCGGAATCTCCGCCGTCAGCACGGTATGGAAGGCGTTTCCCATCGGGTCCATGATGGCACCGATCTCGGTGGGGATGCCGTCGAGGGTGAGCACGTTGCCCGCGGGCATCACGATGAAGTTGGCGAAGGCCCCGTCCCGGTCCACGCCGATGATTCGCGTGTTCTTGCAGATGTGCCCGTTCCCGGTGCGGCACTGCAGGCAGTGCCCGCAAACGATGTGCCCTTCGGCGGTCACCAGCTGTCCCACGGACAGCTCCGTGACACCGGCGCCCACCTTGACGATCTCTCCCGCGAACTCGTGGCCCACCACCACCGGGGGATGCATGCGACCGGAGGCCCAGGCGTCCCAGTCGGCAATGTGCAGGTCGGTGCCGCAGACGCCGGCGTGCCGGACGGCGATAAGTACCTCCCCCGCCGCCGGCGAGGGGTCGGGGACGGTCTTGACGGTGAGGCCGGGTGCGCGGCCCTCTTTGACGATGGCTTGCATGGGGCCCGAAACTACCCAAAAAAAGAAACCGGCGCCTCAAGGACGCCGGTCATTTCGTCTGGAACCGCTGGGCTCAGCGGGCCCGGTCGAGCGGCAGATGCAGGTGCGGATGGTCTTCACCCGCCTCCGCGTCGGCGCACCAGCAATAGGCCCAGATCTTCGCCGGCTTGAGCGCTTCGCGCCCGGCGCGGAGAATGATCCCGATCGGTTCGTCATCCAGATACAGGGGCAGGCTGGTCATCGTCGCTCTCGGTTGAGTCCGGTCGGCTCTCAACTGAGCAAGATGCCTGCCAAATGAAACACAATGTAACTTGTTATTTTGTTTGTACTTAGAAAATACCAGTGACGGGGAATTAGTCAATCTGACACGTGCGCCTATGTGTCGCTTTGACGCACCGGTTTGGTGGCGACAAACCCCTCGCCTCGGGTCCGCCGCTTCCGCCGTTCCACCTGCCACTCCACGTAGTGCGCCTGCAGCGAGTCCGGCGCCAGCGGGAGAACGCGGGGTCCGTCGGGGTCGACGCTCAGGATGATGTGAAGGCCCCCGGGCGTCGTGCGGGCCTGCAGTCCGCGGACCAGGGCTTCGCGATCGGCGGCTTCGGCGCCCGCGAGCGCGTTGGGGTCGATGACGATCAGCGCCGGCCGGAGATCGGGGAGCCAGCCCCCGAAGTTGACCACGAGCGCCTGAAAGCGTCCCGCCAGCTGCTCCGCCACCGCGCGACCCTCCGCCGACTCCACCGCGCCCAGGTCCTGGTCGAGCAGAAACACCTCGGCGTCGTGCGCCGCGACAAAGAGCGCGTTGGGCAGGGCGGCGGCGCCGATCACCACCACCAGATCACCCGCCTCGAGCCGCCGGACGCCCTGGGCCACCGGGTCGTTGGGCTCGAGGCCCCAATGGGTCGGCTCCCGTTGCGCAGTGCGGAGGGCCCGGTGGTTCTGCGACCAGCGCCGGAATGACGGCAGCTTGAGCCGCCGCGAAATGATCCGGTCGACGTGCTCGAGGAGGAGCACTTCCGTGAGCAGGTACTGCCCGTCGCCCGATTCCAGCTCGCGGACCGCCTCGTCGCCGATGCGGAGCAGCTCCTCCCGGGGGACCGTGTTCTTGTACTCCTCGATGCGCTGCAGCAGGAACTCCTGGTACTCCTGCTTTTGCGAACGCGGCGGACGCCGGGTGGGTCCGGTGGCGTGCAGCGCGCCCTGCGCGACGATGCTCAGCATGGCTCGACGTGCACCGTGACTTCGTGAAGATCGAGCTCCCGGCGCAGACGCGCTTCCACCTGGTCGGCGATCCCGTGGGCCTCCGCCACGGTCGCGCCGCCGTCCACCGAGATGGTCAGCTCCGCATAGCCGCGATGGACGCCCCGGCGGGAGCGGATGGCGTAGGCGTCGCAGACGCCGCCCACGCCGCGGGCGCACTCCGCGATCCGCTCCGGGGGCAGGGCCCGCTCGTCCACCAGGACCGGCACCGTCCGCACCAGCACGCGATAGGCCACGGAGAGGATGGCGGCGACCACGACGATCGTGATGACGGGGTCGGCCCACCACCATCCCTGGCGCGCGAGGAAGAGGGCGACGAGGACGCCGAGCGTGATGAGGACGTCGGCGCCGGTATGGGCGGCGTCGGCCGAGAGGATCTCGCTCTGGAGCTCGCGTCCCCGGCGGCGCTCGTAGCGGGCCACACCGGCGTTGACGAACAGCGTGGCCGCCAGCACACCCACTTGGCCGTCGGTGACCGGCAAAGGATGGCCCCCCGACATCAGGTGATTCACGGCGCCGCGCAGGAGCTCGAAGGAGCTGACACAGAGGAACCCCACGAGCGCCAGCGCGCCCAGCGTCTCAAATTTTCCATGTCCGTAGGGGTGCTCCTCATCGGGGGCCTTGGCCGCGACCGCGGTCACGATCAGGGCCAGGACGTTGTTCGCCGAGTCGATGGCGGAGTCGAGGGCGCTGCCCATCACGCCGAGCGACCCCGACGCCAGACCGACGCCGAGCTTGACCACCACCACGACCAGATTGGCGACCAGGATTCCCAGGAGGACCCGGCGTACGGCTTCGGGCCGTTCGCGGGGGGGCGACGGGAATTCCGGCATCCGTGCAAGCTTGTAAAACGGT
The DNA here is from genome assembly GCA_035568195.1 of Gemmatimonadales bacterium. Taxonomy (GTDB): domain Bacteria; phylum Gemmatimonadota; class Gemmatimonadetes; order Gemmatimonadales; family GWC2-71-9; genus 40CM-2-70-7. Next base: position 1,894 of record DATMOQ010000109.1, on the reverse strand, counting down.
CCAGATACGTCAATTGGGAGAGCCGTCAGCCGTCAGCTGTCAGCAGGCCTTTGATTGCTGATGGCTGATGGCTGTCAGCTTCATTGACAAAGACTTAGACGTTCATCTAAATATCTCACAATGCGCGACCACCTGTTTCGAGCCCTGGCCGACCCCACCCGGCGGAAGATTCTCGAGCTGCTGGCGACCCGGGACCGGACCGCCGGGGAGCTGGCCGAGGAGTTTCCGATCGCGTTCGCATCGGTCTCGCACCATCTGGGAGTCTTGAAGAATGCCGGTCTCGTGGCATCGGAGCGGGAAGGGCAGCACATGCGCTACCGCCTGAACACCACGGTCTTTCAGGACATGGCCCGTTATCTCGTGAAAACGTTCTCGGGAGGTGCCGATGCGTAGCCGCTGGTTCGGTTTCGTCGTCGCCCTGGTGGCTCTGGCGGCCACCTGGTACGTGTGGGACCAGCTTCCGCCCCGGATGGCCACCCACTGGGACGCCTTCGGACACGTCAACGGCTACTCGTCCCGGGCCTTCGGCGCGTTCCTGGCGCCGGTCCTGATCGTCTTCCTGACCCTGGTGTTTCAGGTGCTGCCGGCGCTCGACCCGCGGAAGGCCAACTACGCCAAGTTCACCAGCACCTACTGGGTGATCGCCAACGCCGTCGTGCTGTTCGTCGGCATCGTCCACCTGATGGTGCTCGCGTACGGCCTCGGCTACCCGGTCGCGATGACGCGCGTCCTGCCGCTCGGCATGGGCGTCCTCTTCATCGTCCTCGGCAACGTGCTGCCCCGGGTGGAGCCCAACTGGTTCGTCGGCATCCGCACCCCATGGACGCTCTCGAGCGATACGGTCTGGCGGAAGACGCACCGCACCGGGGGCTGGACCTTCTTCCTGGCCGGATGCGCTCTCCTGGTCGAAGGCGTGATTCCCCTCGGCACCCTCTGGCCCGCGATGGCGGTGACCATCGCCGCGGCGGCGCTGATTCCCGTCATTCAGTCGTATGTGTTGTGGAAGGGAGAAAGGGGCAGCTCCCTCTAGCCGGCGCGACTGATAGTCGCGGCTCGGCGTCGGCCGCCGAGGGCGGCGGGCGGGTTGACTCAGCATTGATGCCCGGCTCACCATGTTGGCGGCATGCGGCACCGCCTGTACGCACACATCGTCTGGACGACGAGGAGTCGCGCGCCACTCATCGACCTTCGCGTAGCGCGCTTCCTTGATCGTTTTCTGAGGGCGGTCGCTCGCGAGGAGCGGGCGGTTGTTCTTGAGTTGGGCATGGTCCGGAACCACCTGCATATCCTCATCCGGTTTCATCCGCTCTCCAACCTCCCCCGTCTCCTCCAACGCTTGAAGGGGGCAAGTTCCAATGTCGCGTCCCGCGAGCATCATGCGTCGATCCCTTTGTATTGGGCTCGAGGCTACTCGATTGAGTCGGTCAGTCGGCGGACCCTGCCGGGGGCTCGAGCATATGTGCGTGAGCAGGGAGATCGACACCCCGCGGATCGCATCGAGGGGTGGGCGCCTGGTGAGTCATTGTCGGCTGAAGTGGAACAAGAGTGGATCAGCGAGGACCGGCGATTCACCAGCCGGCGGCCTCGTCGGCCGAGGTAGCCATCTCCAGCTCGTCTCACGAGCCGACGCCGAGCCGCGGCTGTAAGCCGCGCCGGCATCGGGGAGGCTAGTCCACGGCCCTCAGCAGTGCTCCCTTTAAGTAGCCCGTCTCCGGCACGTTGAGCATCTCCGGATGGTCACTCGCCTGACCGGTGAACCGAAGGACCTCGAGCCGGCGTCCTGAGTCCGCCGCCGCCCCGGCCAGCATCGCCTCGAAGTCCGGACGATGGACGTGATACGAGCAGCTGCAGGTGAAGAGGACGCCGCCCGGCGCCAGGCAGCGCATGGCCCGGA
>DATMOQ010000108.1:0-2635 GCA_035568195.1 Gemmatimonadales bacterium | reverse complement strand
CCAGCGTCCCACTGCCAACGACATCACCCTGGACGGGATGACCTTCGGCTCGGGGTCGGTGCCGCAGGACGCGGTGCGCTCGACCCGGGTAGTGACGAGCACCTATGACGTGGCCCGGGGTCAGTTCTCGGGTGGCGTCGTCGCCTCCACCACCCGCAGCGGGACCAACGTGCCGCAGGGCTCGTTCACCTTTACCAATCGGGACCGGGATCTGTCGTGGGGGGGCGTCACCAACTCGCCCTTCAGCCAGGGGTATACGCAGAACCAGATCGGCGGCGGCTTCGGCGGGCCCATCATCCCCAACCGCCTCTTCGTGTTCGCGGCGCTGCAGGGGCGCTTCCGGGGGCAGGCGCTGCCGTCCCTTCTTTCTGCCGACCCGGCCACACTCGGCCGGTTGGGCGTGAATCCCGATTCGGCGGCGAAGTTCATTCAGCTCGCCGCCCTCGCGGGCGTCCCCATCAACCTGCCCGGCATTCCCGACGACCGCTCGACCGACAACAGCACCGGTCTGGTCCGCGTCGACTGGAATCTGTCCGACGTGCAGACCCTGATGGTCCGCGTCGACGGGCGCTGGAGCTCGCAGGACCCCACCCGCATCGGCGCGCTCGCGCTGCCGCCCACCGGCGGCACCCGCGACGAGCAGGGCGGCGGGCTGATGGCGATGCTGACGTCCTACATCGGCGGCAACTTCATCAACGAGCTGCGGGGGTATGCCTCGACCGACCGCAACAACCAGAACGGCTTCTTGAGTCTTCCCGAAGGCCGCGTGCAGGTCGGATCGACGCTCGCCGACAGCTCCTTCGGATTCGCGAACCTCGCGTTCGGCGGCAATCCGGGGTTTCCGCAGTCGAGCGAGACGAGGGGCATCGAAGCGTCGGACGAGTTCTCGTGGCTCCCCGGGAACACCCAGCACCGGTTCAAGCTGGGCCTCTATCTGAACGGCACCCAGCAGAAGGCGCTGCAGACGCCCAATCAGCTCGGCACGTTCCTCTTCCCGTCCCTCGGCGCCTTTGCGAACAACCAGCCCGATCTCTATACCCGGACGCTCGCGCCCCTCCAGCAGGCAGGCACCGCGTGGAACACGGCGCTCTACCTCGGAGACATCTGGCGCACCGGACCGGCGCTGCAGATTGCCTACGGGTTCCGGCTCGAAGGCGCGAGCTTCACGGGCGCCCCGGCCTTCAATCCCGCCGTCGATTCGCTGTTCGGCGCCCGTACGGACCAGATTCCGTCGGAGAAGCATTTCTCGCCCCGCGTGGGGTTCACGTGGATGCCGGGGGCGGCGGACGGATTCCCCGCCACCATCATTCGCGGCGGGTTCGGGGACTTCCGGTCCCTCACCCCCAACACGCTGTACTCGGCCGCGCTGGCCGCGCCGGGGCTGTCGAATGCCGAAACGCAGCTGGTGTGCATCGGCTCGTCGGTGCCGACGCCGGACTGGGGGCAGTACGCCAACAACCCCTCGAGCGTCCCCTCGGCGTGCACCGACACGGCCACCGCGGTGGAGATCACGCCGAATCCCAACGTGACGGTCTTCGCGCCCAACTACACCGCGCCACGCGCCTGGCGTGCCTCCCTGGGCGTGCAGCGGCGGATCCTCGGTGGCACCTATACCGTGTCCCTCGACGGCAACTACGCGCGGGGCATGAGCCAGTACGGGTTCCGCGACTTGAACCTCAATACCGTCCCGCAGTTCACACTGCCGGAGGAGGGGAATCGGCCCGTCTACGTGCCGGAGGACTCGGTCCAGACGGCCACCGGCACCCTCAGCTCACTCAACTCCCGGCTGCATTCCCAGTTCGGACAGGTGATTCAGGTGGGGTCGGATCTCGAGTCCGATTCGAAGCAGGTGACCCTGGGCTTCGGCGGCTTTACGGCACGCGGGGCGACCTTTCAGGTCTCGTACACGTACACCAGGGCGCTCGACCAGTCGTCCTTCTCGTGCTGCGCTGCCACTCAGGGGTTCGCCTCCGCCACCACCGCGGGCGATCCCAACGTCCGGGAGTGGGCGACCAGCGACTTCGAACGCCGGCACTCGTTCCTGGGCACCCTTACCTATCCGGTGAGCGCGGCAATCGAGGTCACCGCCATCGGGCGGCTGAACTCGGGGACTCCGTACACGCCGCTGGTGGGCTCCGACATCAACGGCGACGGGGCGCGGAACGACCGGGCCTTCGTATTCGATCCGGCCACGGCGGCGGATCCCGCCGTGGCGGCCGCGATGAAAACGCTGCTGGCCAACGCGCCGGGCGCGCGGGACTGCCTCCTGTCACAGCTGGGGCAGATCGCGGCGCGCAACTCCTGCACCGGTCCGTGGCAGACGTCCCTCGACTTCCAGGTCAACTACCGGCCCGACTGGTTCGGCCTCGACCGCCGGCTCACCCTCTCCATGCTCACCGTGAACTTCCTGGGCGGGCTGGACGAGTGGATCCACGGCTCCAACAATCTCCACGGCTGGGGCTACGCGGCCTCACCTGACCCCGTCCTCCTTTACGTGCGGGGCTTCAGCCCGGGCACCTCGAGCTTTGTGTACTCGGTCAACGGACATTTCGGCTCCCGGCAGGGCGCGAACAGCGGCGTGACGGTGCCCTTCCAGATCGGCTTCCAGGGGCATTTCACCATCGGACCCGATCCC
>DATMOQ010000107.1:0-5553 GCA_035568195.1 Gemmatimonadales bacterium | reverse complement strand
CACGAAGAGCAAACAGGGCCACGCTAAGCGAGCACCCCATGCGAACGACGGGCGGACGTCCCGTCGCGGTGACGATCGAGATGCCCTTCACGTTCGCGCTGCGCTGATCGTGCCAGCCTAGGCCAAACCCCCATAGCCAGGCGCGCGCACACCGGAGTATGCTGCGAGTGAGGGGAGGCGATCCGAATGGACCTGACCCGGATTGGCACGCTATACGCGGGCTTTGTGATCAAGCCCCGGCCGTTCCACCGCCAGAGCGGGGAGTGGACGTTGGACCTGCGGATCTGGCGGGACGGCGGCGACGCGATCGGCGCGCGCGAATTTCACGGGCGCGACACGTTCCCCACGGAGGCGGCGGCCATTCGCGCGTGCGTCCGGTTCGGTGAGGAGATCATCGACGGACGGGTCCCTGGTCTTTCGATGGCCTAGCACCGTCGACCGGCGGCTCCCCGGTCAGGCTAGAGGGCGAAGCGGCGCAGGTCGCTGTGGTCCCGGAGTGTGACGGTGGCCGAGCTGTTGGGGGCGAGGAGCAGGAGATACTCGTCGAGCTGGCGAATGAGGTTCTGCGGGTGGTCGAGCGCCTCCTTCGTGACGCCCACGAAGATGGTCCGGTGGTCCCCTTGATCCACACGCACCCAGTGGACCTCTTCCCCCGTCCAGTCGGCGGGCTTCACTGACTCAGTGATCTCGGCGCCGGGATAGCGGGCGTCGAGCGCCGCGACGACATCGACCATCGTTGAAAACCCCATGCTCGATAAGATGCGGCTGCCCGACCTCGCCAGTAAGAGCCGGCCAGTCCGGTTCGACGGCGGAACGCCGCGCCTCTTGGTAACTTTGGCTCATGGCTCCCCGCCTCCTCAGCGTACTCCGCGTCGTCGCCGCGTTCCTCTTCATCGCCCACGGGACCCAGAAACTCCTGGGCTTCCCCGGCCACACGCCGCATGTCACGTACCTCTCCCTGTCGGGGCTCGCCGGCGTGATCGAGTCGTTCGGCGGGACGCTGCTGCTCGTGGGGTTGTTCACCCGCCCCGTCGCGCTGATCGCCGCGGCAGAGATGGCCGTCGCCTACTTCCTGGTGCACATCGAGCAGGGCGCCTGGCCTCTCCTCAATCACGGCGAGCTGGCCCTCCTCTACTGCTTCCTGTTCCTCTATATAGGCATCGCAGGCCCGGGCCCCTGGAGCCTCGACCGCATCCGCCAGGAACGGACCGACATCCGCACCACCGGAGCCCGCCGCCTCAAGTAGGCAAAGGGGCTCACGGGCCGTAGCTTGGACCCCGTGCCACCGCTCGACCACATCACCGAGCGTCTCAGTCGGGGCCTCGCCGACCGGTACCGCGTCGAGCGGGAGCTGGGTCGGGGCGGCATGGCCATCGTCTATCTGGCCCAGGACGAAAAACACCGCCGTCCCGTCGCCATCAAGGTGCTGCACCCGGAGATCGCCTCCGCCATCGGCGCCGCCCGATTCTTGCGCGAAATCCAGATCGCGGCCCAGCTCAACCACCCGCACATCCTCCCGCTCTACGACTCCGGGGAATCCGACGGACTGCTGTATTACGTGATGCCGTTCGTGCCGGGGGAATCCCTCCGGCACCGGCTCGAACGGGAGCGCCAGCTGTCGCTGCACGACAGCGTGCAGATCGGGGTCGAGGTGGCCAGCGCCCTGAGCTACGCCCACGCGCACGACATCGTCCACCGGGACATCAAGCCCGAGAACATCCTCCTGTCGGAGGGCTACGCGCTCGTGGCCGACTTCGGCATCGCGCGGGCCATCACCGTGGCGGAGGACTCGGGTCCGGTCACCACGGCCGGCATCACAGTCGGGACGCCCATCTACATGAGCCCCGAGCAGGCCATGGCGGACGTTGTAGACGGACGGAGCGACCAGTACAGCCTGGGCTGCGTGCTGTACGAAATGCTCACCGGGCGCCCGCCGTTCGGCGGCACCACCGCCCAGGCGATTCTCGCCAAGCACATGCTCGACCCGGCGCCGTCGATTCGCGCCGTCCGGGCCGATGTCCCGGTGGCCCTGGAGCAGGTGATCAACACCGCCCTCGCCAAGCAGCCGGCCGAGCGCCACCCGGACGCCGCTGCCTTCGAGCGCGCGCTGGCTGGAACGCTTACCGGTGACGTAACGACCAACCGGGTCCTCTCCCCCGAGCACCCGCGCCGGCGCAAGCGGCGGCGCGCGGTGGCACTGGCCCTGTTCACGGTATTCCTGGGGGCGATGACGACCCTGCTGGCGCGGCGGCCGCACGCGTCGCGTCCGGGTGGCGGCCCGGCCTCCGCATCCGTCGCGGTGATCCCCTTCGCCAATGCGGGCGGGAACGGGCCGGACTACTACGTCGACGGATTCACGGAAGATCTGATCGGGGCTCTCCGCCGGATTCCCGGGCTGCAAGTCGCGCCGGCGACGTCTTCGTACCGCTTCGCGCGGACCGCCAAGTCCCCCCGGGAGCTGGGAGAACGTCTCGGTGTGGCCTACCTGATCGGCGGGAGCGTGCAGCACCTGTCACAGCGCGTCCGGGTGCAGTCCTTCATTATCAAGACCGCGACGGGCGACACCATCCTTCCGCACACGTACGACACCCTCGACCGCGGTACGCTCGAAGTACAGGCGGAGATCGCCCGGACGATTGCGGCGGAGCTGCGCGTGAACTTGAGCGCCGCCGCCGCGGCCTCCCTCGGCCGGCGGCCCACGACGAATCCCACGGCCTACGATCTCTATCTCCAGGGGCGCTCAGACAACGAGCAGCGGACCAAGGCGTCCCTCGAGCGCGCCATCGGCCTGTTTCAGGCCGCCATCAAGGCCGACTCGAATTTCGCGCTCGCGTACTCCGGCCTGTCCGACGCTTACTCGTTCATGGCGGCCTTCAACTACGGGGCGGCCGCCACGTACTTCCCGCAGGCTCGGGCCGCGGCCATCGAGGCCGTGGCGCGGGACAGCCTCCTGGCCGAGGCGCATACGAGTCTGGGGTTCGTCGCGCTGTTCTACGACTGGGACTACGCGGAGGCCATGCATCAGCTGAATTGGGCGCTCGCGCTCGACTCCACGCTGACGCGAGCGCACCTCTTTCGCTCGCACGTGTTTCTGACGGCCAATCAAATGGATTCCTCCATCGCGGAGATGCGCGTGGCGCAGGCGCTCGAGCCATTCTCCCAGATCGTGGCGACCCGCCTGATGACCGCGCTCTACTTCGGCGGCAAGACGGAGGAATCCGTGCGGGTGGGCGGGCAGGTGTTTCAGGCTGATTCGGACTACACCTTGGTGATTCCCGATCTGGCGCGCGCGTACCTCAAGGCGGGCCGCTGCACCGAGCTTCTCCGGATGGCGGACCGGCCGATGACGCACTACTACCTGGAGGCGCGCGCGCTGTCCGCGGTCAGCTACGCAAGGTGCGGCAAGCCGGATCAGGCGCGGCGGGTGCTCGGGGAGCTGGCGGCGCGCCAGCGGTCCGGCGAGTACGTCGGCCACTACGAATTCGGCATCATCTATGGCGCTCTCGGCGACATCGACCGGGCTTTCCGGGAGCTCAACCTTGCGGTCGACGAACGGGAGTTCTTTGCCTTCGGCATCGCCTGGGATCCGTTGCTCGAGTATCTGCGGTCGGATCCCCGGTTCAGCGCCCTGACCGCCCGCATTCCACTCAACAACAGGACCGACACGTGACGCGCGCCTTGGCCGCGGCCTTTGCGAGGGGGGCCGGAGGGTCCTGAGCCATGCGAAGGATCAGCTGCAACCTTTTCCCCCTGGATTGCGTCTTAGGAGTGTGATGAGACACTCGACTCGACTCAATCTGTGGGAGCTGGATATGAAGGGCACCGTATTGGCTTTGGCCGCCGTCCTGACCTTTGGAAGCACCGCGCTGGGCATGAGCGCGATGGCGGCGGAGTGGACTGCCGCAGGAGACCGGGGAGCGGTGGCCGGGGCGGCGTTGGCCACCCCGGGGCCGGCCGGCCAGTTATGGAACGGCGGCACCCTCCCGGCCATTATCGTCCGCGCACAGGCCTATTCCACGGTGCTCATGCCCTCGGCTCCGGTGCTGGCGGTGGCGCCCCGGCGGGCCTGACCGAACCCGGAAACCGGGACTGCCCAACCCCCGTAGGATTCAACAGTTTACTGAATCCCGCGGGGGTTCTTCTTTGGCGGAGGCGGTATGGCGATGAATGAATTCTTCAGAAAATGGCGCGCGGAGATCCTCCGCGGTTCGATGATCTTTGTCGTGGTCGTGGCCGTCGGATTGGCGCTGGTCTCGGCCGTCCGATCCGGAGCCAATCGGGCCCGGCAGTTCATCCCGCAGCTGGCGCAGAGCTTCAACGCGAGCATGGGCGGCGGGTTCGACGATCCCGGCCGCAGCCACGGGGACGCCTGGAGCTGGCACAAGAGGCTCGCCCCCGGACAGCTGATCACGATCCACAACGTCAACGGACCGGTCGAGGTGCATGCGGCGGAGGGGCCGGAGACTTCGGTCGAGACCGAAAAGAGCTGGTTGGGATCTGATTCAGCGGCGGTCCAGTTGGTCGCCAGCGACGGTCCCAGCGGTGTGACCATCTGCGCGGTCATGAACGGAGCGCACGACAGCCAATGCGGCGCGCAGCACTGGGGCCCGAACGACCGTCACGGGAACTCGAGAGTGGCCGTGAAATTCACCGTGCACGTGCCCAGCGGCGTGAAGGTCGCCGTGCAGACGGGCCTCGGTGACGTCGAGGTGGATGGCGGCACGGCGGACCTGAAGGTGGAGTCCGGCACGGGTGACATCAGTGTCACCTCGATGGCGTGGCCGGTGGACCTCACGAGCGGCACGGGCGACATCAGCGCGACGCTGGGCGCTCCCGGCCGCAGCGACGCCCATGTGAAGTCGGGGATCGGCGACGTGAGCGTAACCCTCCCCGCGCAGGCCAATGTTTCCATCAATGCGCACACCGGGGTGGGTGACCTGTCCGACGAGTTCGGTCTCCCTGTTACCGAAGCGCAGTACGGACCTTCCAAGTCTCTGACCGGAAACCTCGGCTCAGGGGGAGGCGTCCTGTCGCTGGCGACCGGCACGGGCGACATCAGTTTGAACAAGGTGGATCACATCAACCTCCACGTGACGCGCGTGCAGATCGGCAAGAAGGGTCATGCCGTCACCGCCGTTACGGCCCCGACGGCTCCGACGCCGCCGCCGGCGCCGGCCAAGCCCTAAGGCAGGTACTGCTTCACTGACGCGGCAAAGCCGCGCACGTCGACGGGCTTGGGCAGGAATCCGTCGAACCCGGCGGCCTGAATCCGCTCCCGCTCGTCCGGGGCCGACCCGGCGCTCAGGGCGACCACCTTCAGAGGCTGGTCGCCCTCCGTGTTTCTGGCGGCCTCGAGAAGCGCGAAGCCGTCCCGTCCGGGGATCTGGATGTCGAGGAGGAGGAGGTCGGGATGCCGCGCCGCGAGCAGCGCCTCCAGGCCGTCGCCGCTCTCCCGGTCCACCACATCGTGCCCCGCCGCTTTCAGCAGCGCGGTGGCCAGCCGCCGGACCGTCGGGTCGTCGTCCACCACCACGATGTACGCCACGCGCCCCC
>DATMOQ010000106.1:0-8494 GCA_035568195.1 Gemmatimonadales bacterium | reverse complement strand
TCAATGCGGGGGTGTCCGGCTTCATTATGAAGGACGCCACCCTGGACGATCTGGTGAACACGATCCGTCTCGTCGCGAAGGGGGCGCAGGTGCTCCCACCCGAGATGACCCGCTCGCTCTTCTCTGAAATTGCGCGGAACGCGGTGGCCAAGGGGCAGCCCAAGCTGGTGCTCGAATCCGTCCGCATGACGCCCCGCGAGCGAGAAGTGATCAATCTCATCGCCGAGGGGCTGGGCAACAAGGAAATCGCGGCGCGGCTCCACATCGCCACCCATACCGTCAAGAGCCATGTGCGCAACGTGATGGAGAAGTTGATGCTCCATACGCGGCTGCAGATCGCCGCGTACGCTCACGGGGAGCAGACTGAGTAGCCCGGAACCCCCTCCGCACCTTCGATCCACACCGGCAGCCCTAAGTCGATTTTCATACTTTCGAGCGATATCTCTCGCGGGCCTGCGGACCTACATCTCCTGCTACAGCGGTCTCCACGCCTCACCGCGCGAGGAACGTATGGTCAGCAGGAAGAGCAATCCACAATCGAAGACTTTGTGGGCCTACGCCTACCAGATCCAGCCGCCCCAGGCCGAGCCGCGTCTGCGGGGGATCAAGGCCCTCCTGGACCATGAGCACGGAGACGCCCAGCGGGGTGCGCGTACCTGGACCGGCCGGCTTGTCCTCGATGCCCTGATGACGCACATCCTGGTCGTGAGCGACGGCCCCGAGCAGAATCGCGAGGTGAACCGGAAGCTGGAAGCTGAGCTGGCCGGGTTGAAGGCGGGATTCGCCCTGACCGCGCCCATGCCGGTGGTGGACGTCCTTCCCCTCTAGTCCTTTCGAGTCACCCCGTGGGGTAGTCCCCTACCGCATCAAGCTGTGACTCGTCTTTGACGCTGCTGAGCGATACCCGCCGCATGCCTGCCGGACTATACCTCATCCCAGAAGGTTGCTCGCGCGGTCAGGAGGGCGCTCCGGACGTGTAAGGGGTTCCCAAGCCGTTGGTACGCTCACGCAGTCGCAAGTGCAGTGAAGGAGAACACATGAACCGATTCATGCAGGCTTCCACCCTGGTGTTGCTGACCGTGCTTCTGGCCGGCGTCGTGGCCGGATGCAGCAGCAGCACCTCTCCTCTCGATCAGTCTCCGACATCCCCGGGCGCCGGGACGGGCACCGGAACGGGTCACGGTCCGGCGCCGGTGGCGCTGGGCACCGCGGGTTCGTACGTGATGCTGTCGAAATCCGCGACTTCCAACGTCCCCACGTCGGTGATTACGGGGAATATCGGATTGAGCCCGGCGGCCGCGAGTTTCATCACCGGGTTTTCGCTCACCCTTCCCGTCGGCGGAGCCTTCTCGACCTCGGCTCAGGTGACGGGGAATATCTACGCCTCGGATTATGCGGTGCCGACTCCGACGAACTTGACCACGGCGATCGGCGACATGCAGACCGCCTACGTTGATGCCGCCGGGCGGACCACGCCGGATCACACCGAGCTGGCGTCCGGCCACATCGGCGGGCTGACCCTCCCACCCGGCCTCTACAAGTGGTCGAACACGGTCACCATCCCCACCAGCGTCACCCTCAATGGTGGCCCCAACGACGTCTGGATCTTCCAGATCGCCGGCGGTGTCACGCAGTCGTCCGGTGCCCGGGTCGTGCTGACCGGTGGCGCGCTGGCGCAGAACGTCTTCTGGCAGGTGGCCGGTATCGTGAGCATTGGCACGACCGCGCACATGGAAGGTGAGGTCATGTCCCAGACCGCGATCACGCTGAACACGGGCGCGTCGGTGAACGGCCGACTCCTCGCGCAGACCGCGGTCACGCTCGCGGGCAACACGATCGTCGAACAGTAACCCATGGCCGGAGACCCTCTGCACGAGGGTCTCCGGTTCCCACGACTTTTCACACACTTGATGTCTGGAGAACGCTATGAGAATTCCCATGAAGAATCGACTAACCGCCCGGCTCGCGTTGGCCGTGCTGTTCGCCGGCGGCCTGACCGCGGCCTGTGGCTCGTCGTCCCCGACCGCGCCCCGCATCGCCAGCTTCACCGTATCCCCCAACGCCACTCTGCCCATCAGCACGACGCAGCAGTTCAGCGCCGTGGCCAAGGACATGAACGGGACGGTCGTCTCCACTTCGCCCACCTGGTCGGTGGTCGCGGGTGGCGGCACCATCAACACCGGCGGGCTGTTCACCGCGGGCCTGACGGTCGGCACGTATTCGAACACCGTCAAGGCGACCAGCGGAACCTGGACGGCGTACGCCACCGTCTATGTGACCGCAGGGGCGTTGGCGGTGATCACCGTCACGCCGAACTCCGTCACCGTGCCGGCGAACGTGACCCAGCAGTTTACGGCCGTTGGCACGGACGTCGGCGGCAACACCGTCGCGATCACGCCTGACTGGACGGTCGTGGCGGGTGGCGGCTCTATCAGCAGCACCGGGCTGTTCACGGCGGGTGCGACGGCCGGAACGTTCACCAACACGGTCAAGGCAACCAGCGGGAGCGTCTCGAGCAACGTGACGGTCATTGTGCCCGTGGCTTCGCATGGTCCCGCGGCGGTGGTATTGGGCACGGCCGGCACCTATGTGATTCTTGCCAAGTCGGGGATCTCCACCGTTCCCACGTCCGCGATTACCGGGAACCTTGGGCTGAGCCCTGCGGCTGCGAGCTTCATCACCGGGTTCTCGCTCACCCTGCCCGTCGGTGGGGCGTTCTCCACCTCCGCGCAGGTGACGGGGAACGTCTATGCCGCAGACTATGCGGTACCCACACCGGTCAACCTGACCACGGCGATCGGCGACATGCAGACCGCCTACACCGATGCCGCTGGGCGCGTCTCGCCGGATTACACGGAGCTGGCCAGCGGGCACATCGGCGGGCTTACGCTGCCGCCCGGCCTCTACAAGTGGTCGAACACGGTGACCATCGGCAGTGATGTCACCCTCAACGGCAGCGCCACCGATGTCTGGATCTTCCAGATCGCGGGCGGCGTGACCCAGGCCTCCGCTACGCACGTCACGTTGGCGGGCGGGGCGCTGGCCCAGAATGTGTTCTGGCAGGTAGCCGGCACGGTGAGCCTGGGAACGACGGCCCACATGGAGGGCGTGATCATGTCGAAAACGGCTATCACGCTGAACACCGGCGCGTCGGCGAACGGTCGACTGCTCGCGCAGACGGCGGTGACGCTGGCTGGTAACGCGATCGTAGGGGAGTAGTCGGATTCCCGGAGACGCTGTTCCGGGGCAGGATCAGTGGTCAACCGGAGAGGCCGTCGAGAGACGGCCTCTCTTGTTGATATCGCTTGACAGCACCGCGGCCCCGCTGCAACCTCGACCTCCGCCGCACCACCTCCCGACACCACATCACCCGGCCCGATTGGGGCGCGAGGGACTGATGCATTGGGATACCGGCAACATCGCGTTCATGCTCGTCTCTACCAGCCTCGTCATGCTGATGACCCCGGGACTCGCGTTCTTCTACGGCGGCCTGGTCAGTCGAAAGAACGTCCTGACCATCATGATCCAGAGTTTCGTCTCCATGGGCGTGACGACCGTCCTCTGGGTGGTGTGCGGCTACTCGATGGCATTCAGCGGGAGCTACGGGGACGCAGCCAATCCCGACATCGCCGGCGTCATCGGCAACTTCCATCTGGCGTTCCTGCACGGCGTGACGGCGACGACGCCATTCCCCGGCTCGCCCACCATTCCGCTCATCGTCTTCATAGCCTACCAGATGATGTTCGCGCAGATCACCCCCGCGCTGATCACCGGCGCGTTCGCGAACCGGGTGACCTTCAAGGCCTACCTGCTGTTCCTCATCGCCTGGCTGCTGCTGGTGTACTTCCCGGTGGCGCACATGGTGTGGGGCGGCGGCCTCTTGCAACGAAACGGCGTGCTCGACTTCGCCGGGGGTATTGTCGTGCACGCGACGGCCGGTTTCGCGGCGCTCGCCGCCGTGTTCTACGTCGGAAGGCGCCGGGTGGCAGACGCAGGATTACACAGCATCCCGCTCGTCGCGCTCGGCACCGGCCTGCTTTGGTTTGGCTGGTACGGTTTCAACGCCGGCAGTGAGCTCAAGGTCGATCCGGTCACCTCGATGGCCTTCCTGAATACCGATGTCGCCGCATCGTTCGCGGCCCTGACGTGGCTGGTCCTGGCGTGGACCGTCGAAAAGAAGCCGAAGTTCGTGGGCCTGCTGACTGGATCGATCGCCGGGCTGGCCGCGGTCACTCCCGCCGCCGGGTTCGTGACCACCGGCTCCGCCGTGGCCATTGGGGTCGGGGCCAGCGTGGTGTGCTACTACGCGATCTGGCTCAAGAATCGGATGCAGTGGGACGATGCCCTGGACGTCTGGGGCGTCCACGGTGTGGGGGGTGTGGTTGGTGTGCTGTCGCTGGGTTTGTTGGCCACCAGAGTCGTCAATCCGGACGGGGGCGCCGACGGCCTGGTGCTCGGCGGGACGACGTTCTTCTGGAAGGAAACCGGAGCGGTGGCCGCGGCTGCCACCTATGCGTTCGTGTTCACGTACGCCATGTTGCGAGTGATCGATTGGATCACCCCTGTGAAGGTGACCGAGGCTGAGGAGGAACAGGGCCTCGACCAGACGCTGCACGGTGAGCAAGCCTATATCTAAGCCGCCGAACATCGACTTCACGGGGTCCATTCCCGCCCTGTACGACGAGTTCCTCGGCCCCGTGATCTTCACGCCGTACGCGGAAGATCTCACCGCGCGGGTCCGCTCCCGGCTCACCGCGGGTCGCCTGCTCGAGACCGCCTGCGGCACCGGACTCGTCACCCGCGCCCTCGACCGCGCGCTGCCCCCGGACGTCCGCATCGTCGCGACCGATCTCAACGAGGCGATGGTGACGTATGCGCGCTCTCGGGTGCCCCCCGCGGCGCGCCTGGAGTGGCGGACCGCGGACGCCGCGGCCCTGCCGTTCCCCGACGCCTCGTTCGACGCCGTGGTCAATCAGTTCGGACTGATGTTCGTCCCGGACAAAGCG
Organism: Gemmatimonadales bacterium; assembly: GCA_035568195.1. Lineage (GTDB taxonomy): Bacteria > Gemmatimonadota > Gemmatimonadetes > Gemmatimonadales > GWC2-71-9 > 40CM-2-70-7. The sequence goes on along the minus strand of DATMOQ010000106.1, from coordinate 3,488 downwards.
TTGGCGTTCCGGGAAGCGCGGCGCGTGCTGAAGGGGGGAGGGAGCCTGGTGTTCAACGTCTGGGACCGGATGGAGGACAATCCGTTCGCCCGGATCGCCCACACCACTATCGGCAGTTTCTTCAGGACCGATCCACCGACGTTTTATCAGGTGCCCTTCGGGTTCAACGACCGGACTGGCCTCGAGGGGCACCTCCGTGCCGCCCGGTTCAATGACATCTCCCTCGAGACGGTAAAGAAGGATCTGCGCGCCTCCTCGGCGCGCGCCTTTGCGCGCGGGCTGGTCGAGGGCAATCCCGTCGTGGCCGCAATCCGGGACGCCGGGGTCTCCGGGGCGGACGTGGTGGATGCCGTGGCCCAGGCGTTGATACGGGAGGGAGGCGACGCGCCCTTCCGGTCCACGATGTGCGCGGTCGTGGGGACCGCGCGGGCCTGAACGTCCCGCCAGTGCGGCGGTTTCCAGGGCCCAACGGTGCAGGGTGGCATGCCCGCCGACCAGCTTGCCACTCGGCGCAAATGGGGGCAAGCTTGGCGCGTTATCCATCCCGTTCGGCGCGGAGTCTCACTCTCCTGGAGGGAGATGGCAATGTGGAGCCGTCGACTCGCACTCGCGTTGTTGCTCGTCAGTCCCACCGCCCTATTGGCCCAGCAACGAATCATCACCGGGCACATCACCAGCGCCCTCACCAAGGACTCGCTCAACGGCGCGAGTGTGGCCGTGCTGGGCACGGCCGTCGCGGCCGTCACGAACGAAAAGGGCGCCTTCTCGCTCTTCGCGCCTGACGGAACGGTCACGCTGCTGGTGCGCATGATCGGATTCAAGCGCCAGCAGGTCACGGTGGCCGGCGACCAGTCGGTCGCGGACGTCGTGCTCGAGCCCGACGTGTTCCATCTCGATGCGATCGTGGTGACCGGACTGGTCACCGGCGTCGAGCAGAAGAACCTCGCGAACGCCGTGTCGACGGTGGCCTCGGACGAGCTGAGCCGCGCGCCGGCACAGACGATCGAGAGCGCGCTCCAGGGCAAGGTCCCCGGGGCCCTCATTCAGATGAACTCCGGCGCTCCCGGCGGCGGCGGACAGATCAACCTCCGCGGCGTCACGACCATCAACGCCGGCGTCGATCCGCTCATCGTGGTGGACGGGATGGTGGTGAGCAACGACGCGCTGGCGAGCAACATGAACGCCGTCACCGCGGCCGGCGCCGGCGGGAACGCCTCGAGCCAGGACAACCCGGTCAACCGCATCGCCGATCTGAATCCCGCGGACATCGACCACGTCGAAATCCTGAAAGGCGCGTCCGCGGCCGCGATCTACGGATCCCAGGCGGCGAACGGCGTGATCATCATCACCACCAAGCGCGGGCAGTCCGGCAAGACGCGCTACAGCATGACCCAGCGGTTCGGCCAGTCACGGGTCTCCAACCATCTGGGCTCGCGCGTATTCGCCGACTCCGCCGAGGCGGTCGGGGTGTTCGGACACGCCGCGATCGTCGGCCCGCTGTGCCACGGCGGCTGTCCCGATTTCAACAACGAGGGCGTGCTGTTCGGCGATCACCCCGTGACGACCGAAACCGACGCCAGCGTGAGCGGGGGCACCGGTTCCACCAACTACTTCCTCTCGGGACTCGTGCAGCAGCAGGGCGGGATCGCGCCCAACACGGGGTACGGCAAGCAATCCATTCGCGCCAACCTCGACCAGTTCCTGGGCAGCAACCTGCGGCTGAGCCTCAACACGAATCTGGTCCACAGCGTGGCGGATCGCGGCATCTCGAACAACGACAACACCGGGACGAGCACGTTCCTCGTGCTGCCGAACACGCCGAGCTTCTTCAATCTGCAGCCGACGAACGGCGTCTTCCCGGTCAACCCGTTCGCGCCCTCGAACCCGCTCCAGACCTTCGCCCTGCTGCAAAACGGGGAGGGCGTGTGGCGGGTGTTCGGCGCGGGCAGCATCAACTACGACGTGCTGTCGACGGCCACCCAGCACCTGTCCGCCACGGTGCAGGGGGGCGTCGACTATTTCAATCAGCAGGACAACATCCTGTCGCCGCCCACGCTGCAATACGAGCCGAACGACGGACTTCCGGGCACCCTGGTATTGGGGAAGGCCGCAGAGCACGTCCTGACGTTTTCCGGGGGCCTGAGCCACAAGTATACGCCCGCGTCCGGCGGCTTCAGCGCCACCACGTCCGCCGGATTTCAGTACGAGGATCGCAACCTGGATCAGACCAGCGTCGTGGGCCGCGATTTCCTGTCCGGGGTGACCGACGTCCAACAGGCCACCAGCGTGGTCCTCACGCAATTCCTGCAACCGACCCGGAACTTCAGCCTCTACGGCCAGGAAGAAGTGCTCACGATGCAGGAGCGCCTCCTGTTGACGGCCGGTCTCCGGGCGGACCGGTCGAGCGTGAACGGGAATCCCGACAAGTACTATCTCTTTCCCAAGGCCTCGGCCTCGTACCGCTTCCTGAGCCCGATGCACGGCGTCGACGAAGTGAAAATCCGGGGCGCGTGGGGCCAGACCGGCAACCTGCCGACGTTCGGCGTGAAGTTTACGCCGGATACCACGGGGACCCTCGGCGGGCTCTTCGGCACGTTGGTGACGCCGCAGGCGGGTGACCCCTCCATCCGACCGGAAACCAACACGGAAATTGAAGCGGGTGTGGACGCGACGTTGAGTAATCAGCTGGCGACGATCGGCATCACGGTGTATCAGAAGCAGATCACCAACCTGATTCTCACGCAGACCCTGGCGCCGTCCACGGGGCAGGGCACGCGGGTGTTCAACGGCGGGGAGCTCCGCAATCACGGTCTGGAGCTGTCCCTGGAGCTTTCCCCGGTCCGCACGCCGACCATGAGCTGGTTGATGCGGACGAGCTTCTTCACCAACAACAGCCTGGTCGAAAACCTGCCGGTGCCGGCCTTCCAGGTCGGCGGCTTCGGGACCGCGCTCGGCGCCTTCCAGATCGAGCAGGGGAAGTCGGCGACGCAGATCGTCGGACTCGATTCGACCGGCAAGGTGGTGGTGGTCGGGGACGCGAATCCGAAGTTCCAGATGTCGTTCTCGAGCGACTTGACCTGGAAGCGCTGGTCGCTGGGCTTCCTGTGGGATTGGAAGCAGGGCGGCGACATCATCAATCTCACCCAGCTGCTGTATGACGCCTCCCAGAACAGCGCGGACTGGAACACGGGCGGGTCCCAGCGGTTCGCCTCGTTTGTGAATGGCAACACCCAGCCCTATGTGCAGGACGGGTCGTACCTGAAACTGCGTGAGGTGTCGCTCGGCTACACGGTGCCGGCGGACATCGCCAGCCACCTGTTCGGGAGCGGGGTCCAGGATGTCCGGTTGTCCCTGACGGGGCGGAATCTGCTCACCTTCACCCCGTACAAGGGTCTGGATCCCGAAGTGTCGAACTTCGGCAACCAGGCCATCGCGCGGAACATCGACGTCGCTCCGTTCCCGCCCAGCCGTACCTTCACCTTCTCAAT
>DATMOQ010000105.1:0-11345 GCA_035568195.1 Gemmatimonadales bacterium | reverse complement strand
GCCGTCGATCTGGATGTTGTTGAAGCGCTCGTTCTGCCCATTGAGAGAGCGGCCGCCACTGACGCCCTGGGCCGCCGACGGAGACGTGGTGACGAAGTCCGTGAAGGACCGGTTCAGCGTCGGCAGCCGGTGCAGCGCCGTATCCGACAGGAACGTGCTGGCGCCGGTCCGCGCGGCCGAGAGCCGCGGGTCCGACGTGCCCTGGACCGTGATGCCCGCCACCTCCACCGCGCTCCGCTTGAGCGCCACGTCCATCAGCAGCCGCTGTGAGAGCGACAGGTTGAACGCGTTCAGGGTCTTGGGCTCGAAGCCCAGCGCCCGCACCGACAGCGTGTAGGGCCCGCCCACTTCGACGACCTCGAACGAATAGCGTCCGTCATCGCGCGTGCGAGCGGTGTATTTCGTGCCATTGCTGCCGTTGACCAGCGTGAGCTCCGCAAGGGCCACGGCGGCACCGGACTCGTCCGTCACCTGGCCGGCCACGGCGGCCGTGGTCACTCCCTGGGCGCGCGCGGACGGCGCGGCCGACAGGCCGAGCAGTGCGAGGGCGCATGCCGACACTAGCAACCGTTTCATTGCGTTGGCTCTCCGAAAAAGCGGACTCTGGGATGGAGGCTTCAAGGGCGCCTAGAAAATGGACCGGGGCGCCGGGGTCGTCAACCAACCCGGGTCACGCTTTGGTCGCGGATTTCGCCGTTCGGAAACGGCGCCACAGCAGGTACACGGGGATGCCCACTGCGATGAGTCCCACATCGACCGTGAACTTGACCGGCTCCGAAACGAGGTAGTTCCCCAGCAGGAAGACGGACCCCAGCAGGAAGAGCGCGGGGACCATCGGATATCCCCAGGTGCGGTAGGGGCGCTCGAGCTCGGGGCGCCGGCGGCGCAGCACGAACACCGCCGCGACTCCCAGCGCGTAGAAAGGCCAGATCCCGATCACGAACTGATCGGCCAGATCCTTGAAGGTCCGCACCAGGACGAAAAGGGCCCCCAGCGCCGCGGCGAGCGCGATGGCGCCGGTCGGAGCGCCGGTGCGCGGGTCGACCCGGGCCACCGCCCGGGGGAACAGGCCGTCCTCGGCCAGGGCGAAGAAGATCCGGGGCGCCGTCATCATCGAGCCGTTGAGCGTGCCGAAGGTGCTCACGGCCACCGCCGCCCCGACCAGCACCACGCCCGCGGGTCCGAGCAGGATCTGGGCGGCGTCGGCGGCGACCAGATGCGCGCCGCCCATCTGGCTCATCGGAATGAGGTGGAGGTAGACGAGAATCGCGCCGAGGTACAGGACTCCGACGGCCGCGGTTCCGATGATGATGGCGCGCGGCAGGTTGCGCTGCGGGTCCCGCACCTCGCCGCTCACGAATGCCAGGTCGGCCCACCCGTCGTAGGCCCAGAGGATGGCCACCATCGCCACCAGGAAGGGCGACAGGCTCACGGGCGCCCGCTGGCTGAGCACGGCGGGCACGCCGTGGCCGCCGCCGAGCACGAACCCGATGGCCACCAGTCCCACCAGGGCCCCGACTTTCAGGGCGGTGCTCAAGTTCTGGAGGATGGCTCCCCGGTGGATCCCGAACCAGTTCACGGACGCGACCAGCACGATCAGGCTCGCAGCCAGCGCCTGCTCCGCCGCGATGGCCACGTGTCCCAGGACGGGGAGCTGCCCCAGATCCATCACCACGTGGGACGGATCGCCGCCAAGGACGCGGATGGCGTACGCGGCGGACGTGATGGAAATGGCGCCGTAGGCGCCGGGGCGGATGATGATCAGCTCCCCCCATCCGAACAGGAAGGCGGCGAGGGGGCCGAACCCTTCCCGCAGGAACACATACAGACCGCCGGTGCGGGGGAAGGCGGCGGCGAGCTCGGCGTAGGTGAGCGCGCCGCACAGGGCCACCACGGCCCCCAGGATCCACGCCAGCAGGAACACCGGGACGTCGGGCACCAGCTTCGCGACATCGGCGGGCGTGCGGAAAATGCCCGAGCCGATGGTGGAGCCCACCAGCACCGCCGCGGCGCTCCAGAAGCCGAGCCGGCGCGGGAGGCGGTCTCCCCAGCGGTCTGCCATCGGTTGGGTCATGGGTGAGGATCGAATATACATTCCGGCCCATGACTACCGCCTACAAGAGACTGGCCTGGGCGGCCGCGGGGGCCTGCTACGCGTTGATCGTGCTGGGGGGGGTGGTCCGGATCACCGGCTCCGGCCTCGGCTGCGGCAACCACTGGCCCCTGTGCAACGGCCGTCTCCTCCCACCGCTCGATCTCCCCACCATCATCGAGTATGGGCATCGGTTGGTCGCGGCGGCGGTGACTTTCCTCGTACTCGGGCTTGCCGCCGTAACCTGGAGACTCCGCCGTCCAGTCAAAAACGCCGGCAGCACTAAAGTACGAGACCGGGAGCCGTACACTCCGTCCGTCGCGGGTTACGTCGCGCTCGCCCTGCTCGCGCTGCAAGTCACCTTGGGCGCGATTACGGTCAAGCTCGATCTGCCGCCCTGGACCATCATCCTGCACCTGGGCACGGCCATGTTGTTGTTCGCGACTTTGCTGTATGCGGCCCGAGCCGCCCCGGGAACCCCCGGCTTACGCCGGGGGTTAGTGAGCACGCTTGTGCCAGTGCTTGCGTTCGGCACCGTCCTCCTCGGCGCGCTCACCGCGAACCTCGGGGCCGCCAGCGCTTGCCTCGGCTTTCCCCTCTGCAATGGTCACCTGATCCCCGACGGCAACCGGTTCCAGTACATCCACTGGACCCACCGGCTGCTGGCGTTCGCGCTGGTGGCCGTGGCGGCGGCGCGGGCGACCCGCTCACGCCGGGCCGGTCCGCGCTGGGTGCTGGCGCTGGTGCTCGCGCAGGTGGGAGTGGCGGCCGCCATGGTGTTGGGGGGGCTCCCCGAGCCCCTGCGGATCGCTCACGTGGCGGTGGGGGCGGCCGTGTGGGGGGCGGCGGTACTTGCGGCGCTGGACGCCGGAAAAAACACCCCCCGGTTTTCACCGGGGGGTGTTTGACCGAATCGACGTCGGGCTGCGGCTACTTGTGGTTCAGAGTCAGCTTGAAGAGGATCGCCGGCTGACCTGTAGGATTGAACAGGTTGACCAGGATGAACCACTTCGTGTTCGCCGGGATGATGAAGACCGTCTTCTCCGGAGTGGCAGTGGTAGCGGCGTTGAAATTGCCCACGAAGTTGGAGCAGGTCGAATCACAGGCATACATGTCCTGATCCGGCCCGCCGCCCCCGGTCGTCGGGTTGTCGACCCCGAGCGCCGCCGGCCAGACCCAGTCGACCTGCGCGTTGATGGTGTCCGGGCCGGCCGTGTTGTTGAACACCTCGAACAGGGAGTTACAGTGATCCCCGGGCGTGTCAGTCCCGCCGACCAGCGAGCCGCCGTTGACACATGCCCCGTGATTGGTGTCGTAGAGCACCGTGGTATCGCCATGAACCTTCGGCAGGGCGATGAATACCGTGGTGGCCGCGCTGCTGTCCCCGGGGGCGTAGGGGCCGGCCAGCGAGCTGGTGGAGTTGCTGACGGAATCGGTGCCGTCGGTCCCGAGAGCCAGGTTTGCCGCCCCCAGGCTGGTGAACAGGATCTGCCGATTCTTCGTGTCGCCGAAGGGCGGCATTATGAAGGTCACCGAGTCGCCGGAGGCTTTCGCCACGAACGTCGGCGCGCCCCCCACAGTCAGAGTCGACGCCGCCTTCCATCCGGCCAACTGGGGGTCCACGGCGACGATCGCCACGCCGGCACCTACCGACGCCGCCGACAGGGCCGGGTGGAAGAGACCCGGAATGGTCGCGACCACCTTCGTCCCGGTCACGGTCTGCGTGACGGTGCCGCCCAAGGCGGAGACGCTGAAGGTCGCGGTGATGGTGTTGATGCCGGGCGCGGCGGCCGTGTACGAGGGCGTCGCGGAGCTCGCGAAACCGCCGAACCCGGCCGTCGTCGAGGACCACGTGGGCGCGGGCACGCCGGCCATCACGTGGCTCTGCTTGTCGAAGTAGCTGTAGCCGTACACGCCGACGGCGCCCGACAGCACCGTGTCCGGCCCGGTCGTGACGGCGATGTGGTCCGGCACCGTCGCGACCTGCATGGTGTCAGTCAGCCCGTCCGCCGTCGCTACGACGCAGGCGGTGCCGAACTTCACTCCCTTGACGAAAAAGTTCGTCTGGACCAGAGGGGCGCCTGAGGCGACTCCACTCACGGCGACGGTCGTGGGGTCGCAGGCGGTTATCGTGATCGCCTGCACCAAGGGGTTGGATCCCTCGTCCTGCAGTACCGCGAACGTGGGAACGGAGTCCGCGACCGTGACCCTCAGCGTGGCGAACTGAAAGCCGACGCGGGACGGAGTCCCGACGAGCGAGTTCGTCGGGTCGCTCTTGCACCCGCCGACCACCAACGCCGCGATGACTCCCACCGAACTAAGAATCCGTGCGTTCATACAGTCAATCCCCTCGCTTGAAGGTCTCCGACCACCGCGGCTAGAAGTCGTTCACGTCCTGCACTCCGTCAGATCCCAGCAGGTCCTGCCAGTCGGGCCGGCTCTGCTCGCGACGGTCGTTGGTATAGATCAACTGATAATCCCCGAACCGGTTCGAATCCAGGAATACGAACTTGGTCGGGCGCGTGCGCGTGTACTTCCACACTTCGTACGGATTCGAGCTGCTGGGATTCTTACGCTCCAGCTTCTCGTCGGGCGGCCCGTACTTGATGAAGATCCGCCCCCGGTCGGTGCGCCACCCCGATGTGCTCGCGGCGCCCCCCATACGAAACAGCTGGTCGGCATTCCGCACCAGCGCATAGAACCGGTCCCGCGCCCCGCCGCCGCTGCCGGCGTCCCGCTTGGCCCAGAACTGCCGCATCCACCGGCGCTTCCCGTCCAAGCTCAGACCAGAGTACGTCCCCTGTTCCGACGCGTCCATCACGTAGCCCAAGGGCTGGTACATCGAGTCGAGCGCCGTTTCCGACAGGCCCGAGAACACATCCTCGGTCACCAACGACGACACGGTCGTCTGCGTCGCCATCGTCTCGAAGCCGGACATCATGAAGGGCGCCGAACGGAGCACCTGCGAGTCCGGTCCCTGCGCCGTCACTTCGAGCCGGTACCGGCCCGCCGGCAACCCGGCCAGGTCGAGCACCCCGTAGCCCAGGCCGCCGCCCTGGGGGACCGCCATCCGCTGCGCCTCGGCCGCGATCACCTGGGCTCCGCCAGCGTCCAGCACCCGCGGCTTCACGGTCACGCTCTCGGCCCGGGTGGTGTACATCTCGAAGTAGTACGCCAGCCGGGTCTGCAGCGGGGTCAGCGTGGGCGGACCCGCCGTCTGTACGAAGAGCGCGCCGCTCCATACTTCACCGGTCCGGGGAACCGAATCCCCGGCCGAATCCGGACCCCGCAGCGCCGTTCCCAACAGCAGGTCCGAGCCGCCGACCGGTGCGCGGTACGCCTCCACCGGCACCTGTCCCCGCGTCACGAGTCCGGTGGCGGAATCCGTCACCGTCGCCTCCACGGTGTACCGCCCCGGAGCGAGCCGCAAGCTCAAGTGCTCGCCCTCCGAAGCGCCGGACACGCCCAGCAGTGTCGCCGGCACCTGCTCCGACCAGTCCTTCCGGGTGAGCACCAGTCCGGTCGAGTCCTTCACCGTGATGGTCATCCGGAACGCCGCCACACCGCTCCCGCCGGCACCCAGGGCGCTGACCGCCGTCAGGGGCACGCGACAGAATATCTCGGCCACCGTGCTGCCGCCCTTGGCGCGGAAGTACCGCACCGCGGACAGATTCAATTCATTGCTGCCCTGCGCCTTCCCGAGGGTGCTCACGACCACCGCGGCCGTGAGCACCCGTTTCAGATTCCCCATCGTTACCGTCCGCGCTAGCCGCTACCAGCTCAAGCTGAAGCTGAGGAAGTTCGTGCCGCCGAGCGGTCCCATGTTCTTGTAGGCATAGTCGAACCCCAGGCCGAACGTGCCCCGGCTGTAGTTCAACCCGCCGCCGACCGCCAGCCCGTCGCTCGAGAAGGAGGAGGTGGACTGTCCGGTCGTGAACCCGGCGCCCGCGCCGGGATCGATGTTGTTCTGCGGAATGAGGGTGTAGCTCCCCCGCGCCGCCAGCGAGAAGCCGCTGTTGCCCAGGTTCGTGAGGGCGTACTCGAGCCCCATGCCGCCGCCCGGCCGCGCATTCACCGGCTGATTGAACTCGCCGAGGAGCGACAGACGGTTCGAGCCCTGGCTGTAGAGATCATAGGCCAGGCCCACACCGAACTGGACCGGCAGGGTCCAGGGCGAGGAGCGCAGCCGTGCCGCCTGCGCGTCCTGGGGAATCTGCACGACGCCCAGCGGCGGAATCCGCTGGACGTCCGTCTCCAGCGCCGCCCCCGAGTACTCGAGGTTGGAGCCCAGGTTCTGAATGGTGAACGCGGCCCGGATGGGCCGGCCGCCGATCATGGCGTGGAAGTTGGTCCCGAAGTCCAGGGCGACGGCTGACGCCGAGGTCTGGCCCAACTGGCTCGACACGAACTTGAGCGTCGCGCCCGCCGAGAAGCGATCGGAGAAGTTCTGACTGAGGGTGGCGCCCACGAAGGATTCGGACACGGCGTACGTCGTGCCGTCACCGTCCGGGTTATCCAGCGTGTACACCGGCTGATTGGAGAATCCGAAATTGCCCAGCTGGAGGCCGATGGCACGCGTGCCCCCCGACATGGGAAGCGCGAACCCCAGCCACGTGTACTTGGTATCCGCCACGTAGCTGTAGGTCGACACCATGGCTTCCGGCCGGGTCATCAGCGCCAGCGACCCGGGGTTGTAATACAGAGCCGTGACGTCGGTCGCGAGTGCCGCATAGCCGGCACCGAGCGCCGCCCCGCGGGCCCCCGCTCCGAGGAGCAGGAACTCAGCCGAGGTGGTTCCGTAGCCCGTGTTGTCAACACCGTTGGTTGGCGCGGTGGTCTGCGCCGCCAGGGGCGCCACGGACAGCGCCGCCAGGCCCAGGAGCGTGCCGAGCACGCGAGAGTATCTCAGAGTCATGGTCTGTGTCCTCACGGCGCGAATTGGACGACGGTGAGCCGGCCGACCTTGGTCTGGCCGTTGGCGGCTTCGACGTGATAGAAGTACACGCCGGACGCCACGAACTGGTTCGAGCGGTTGCGGAGATCCCAATCGACCTCACCGCCACCCTGAGGATCATTGTGGGTCAGTACCTGCACGAGAATCCCGCTCACCGAATAGATCCGCACGATGCACTGTGACGGCATATTCACGAACTTCAGAACCTTGTTGTTCGGCGTGATCTCGAGAGCGTTGGTGACGTAATACGGATCCGGCACCGTGTGGATCTGACTGAGATCGAACGTCCCGGTGGTCGGGTATGTCGCCGGCGTAGTGGTCGACGCCACCAGAGAGATGCCGGGCACCGGATTGGACGCCCGCGCCGAGAACGAGTAATTCGCTCCGCTCTTCCGGAGCCGTCCGCTGTACGACCGGAGCGTCCAGACCGCGGGCTTGACCGGCAGCGCGGCGGTCAGGAAGAAGAACATTTCTCCGTCCACATAGACCCCAAACCCCTGACCATCCGAGGTGACGGGATCGCCGTGGGCATCCGTCGGACCCAGCGTGGCACTGCTCACCAGGTTGCGGCCAGCGCAGCCGGTCTGGTCGACACCACCCAGCGCCACCGCCACGTTCGGCAAGCACGGACCATCCAACGCGTCGACGTAGCTGATGATGCCGTCGGGCGCGGTCACGCTGCCCGCCGTCCCGCCGGAAAGGTCCGGGATGAATCCGTACGACATCCGGAAGCCGGCGTTGAACTTCACCGGCACGTGATTCGAGACGTCGATGACCGAGTCGACCGTCCCGGCCGTGGCGCCCCAGTAGAACTTCACGTCCGCCGAGCGGTTGGCGTACATCATGGTCTGGTAGTACCGCCGCGCGATAGCGGCAGCGGTGGCGTACGAAGCCCCGTTGCCCGCGTTCGGCGTCGGACTATAGATCTTGGTGACACCGGTCAACGCGCCATGAGCATCCAGGAGCGTCGGATCGGGCGTCGATTCATTGGCTCCGTCGAACCACCGGGAGCCGCCCACGTCCGTGATGATGGTGCTCTGGGTCCAATAGACGTTCTGACCGATGATGTCCATCTCGGTCATCCCCGAGAACCACGTCGGGGGCGAAACCGCCAGGTCCCCCTGGAGCTTGCCCGCGAACGGCAGACCGCCGAGCCCTGACTTCACCGACTTGGCCGAGTCGGCCGGAATCAGCGCACCGAAGATGTTGTCCACGGTGCCATCCACGTCGCCGTAGCTCGAGCCGGAGTAGACCACCTTCTGCGTGTCGACCCCGGCGATCGCCGTAAGGAAGTAGTTCCCGGTGTGATAGGCCTGGGCCACCACGGAGTCGACGATGAACTTCACCGTGTAGTTGGGAAGAATCAGCTGATCCGCGTAGACCGCCAGACCGGTAATCGCGAACGAACTGGTCGGCGGCTGCGGTCCCGAGAACTCACCCGTCGCCGCGTTGATGGTGGGACCCGCGGCCGAGGGATTGAGCACGACTCCGTTGGCGCCCAGCAACTGGGACGTCGTCGGACCCGCCGCGACCGCATTGCCGCCCGCGGCCCGCGGGGTCGTCCCCTTGGTCACCCGCGCCGATTCGAGCGACGAAGGGCCCGAAACCAGCGAGTTGATGTCGAACGCGGTGACGGCGTAGAAGTACTGGAACAGGTTGCGGACGCCGCGGTCCACGAACGCGAACGCCACGCCGTTATCCGCGAGGGCCGGGAGGCCGGAAGCGCCACCGGTGACGGCCGTGTCGGCCCGGGTCACAAGAATCGACCCGTCGGAGAGTTTGACCCGTCCGCCGGGGGGGACCTGAACGACATTCCCCACCAACGCAACCGCCACGCCCGGGCTGCCCGGGTGAGTGAGGCTGTCGAACTGAATGGGGCAGGTGCTGTTGGGATTGCTCGCATTAACGCCCAGCTCGGGCGCGCAGTTTCCCCAGTTGAACTGCCCCGTATAGTCGACCATCTGGGTGCCGGCGTAGTCAAACTGCGCCACCAGGGTCAGCTGACCGGGCGTACGGCCGCGGTAAATCCGATACCCCTCGGTGTCGAAGTGACGGAAGTCGGGATCGTACAGCGCGTTGGTCGGATCGCTGGCGATCGCGTAGTACGGGTCACCGCCCACCACCGGGTCTTCGGTGCGGCTCTTCTGCCACACGATCGTGACCTGGTTGTCTCCGGGAATCAGATAGAACGGCGGCGCCTCGGGCGCGAAGGGAAGCAGGAACTTCGCGTCGAACACGGCCTGAGCCACCAGCGCTTTGTTGAGGAGCGAACGCGGCACCGTCTGGACCTCGTTCTGCTCGATGATCTGGTCACCGTTCTTGTCGCTCTGCCCCTGCCACCCCATCACCGTCTCGATGGGCGTGACCGCCGATGGATCCTTGAAGATCGAATCGCCGGTGGCGGCGAAGCCGGGCTTGAAGTCACCACCGAAGTTCGCCTGGAACGCGGCGTTGTTGACGGGGGGCGCGTTGATGTAGGCCACGACGATCGTCGCCGCGTGCGCCGGCAGCAGCTTGATCGGACCCGACGACTGGAAGAACCGGGTATCGACCGCGGTTTGCCACAGCACGCAGTAGTGGAGCTTGATGTGGTTCGCCTGGTCCGTGCAGGGCAGGTCGCCCAGCGCCGGATTCGACGTGCCGCTGATGTACCGGTACATCTGCTTGATGCCCACCGGGTCGGGGTACCCCGTCGCCCCGTTCACGGTGTTGGAGAACATCGTGATCCCGATCTCCTTGCCGGTCGAGTCCACGGGCGACTTGAGGTATTTCACTGACGTGAACCCGGCCGCCTGAGCGAACGTCGGCGAGGAGAAGATGGAGCTGGGGAAGCCACCCGCCGCGAGCCAGGTGGGCTCACTGAAGTAGGAGGCCCAGCACACCCCCATCTGGAACGGGAGCACGGGCGTCGAGTAGTTCGAGCCCGCGTTGGAGCCGACGTCGCAATCCTCGAAGAAGGCCGAGAACACGTTGTCCAGCTCATATCCGGTCGCGGGGAAGCTGATCCCGTACTTGGTCCCGTTGAGCTGCTGGAATTGCGCGCCCAGCGCGCCCAGGGCCGCGAGATACGCGGGGCTGTGGTTCGGGATCGTCACGTTGTTGTAGTCGGCGGCGACCGAGTCCGTGATGTTCGTGAACGTATACACGAAATACATCGCGTCTTCGTTGCCGCTCGGGTAATTCCACGCCATTCCGCGGACGTCCACCAGAACGCCCATGGGATGGGTCCGGCCGCCCAGCTTGTTCGGGTTGCCGTCCCAGGCGCGGAACCAGAGGTCCTGCTGGGACACCGAGTTCCGCCCGAGCAGGACACCGTTGTAGATCGCGGTGTCCGCCACGATGCCGTCCGTCGGCCACCCGGCCTGGTCACCCGCGTCGAGTGAATTGTAGACCAGCGTAATCGGCGCACCGTCCTGCTGGTCGCCGCGGGGATCCATGAAGAACGCCCCGACCGTGTCGCCGGACCAGGCGAACCCCGGGATTACCGGGATGTTGCCGCCGATCTGGAGACCGGAATTGAAGATGTAGGAGTCGGGTGTGCCCTTGGGCCAGAAACCGCCCTCGATCACGCCGTTCCCCGACGGGTCGGTGCAGACGTTCCCGGTGTTGATCACCGGGCAGTACTGGTTGTTCACCTGCATGATCGACGCGGTCAGGGCGAACAGGTTGCTCGAGTGCTTGACGCCGGGCTTCGGCCGGGCCGCGGCCGTGGATCCGGCCACCGCCACGGCGACCATCAGGGCGCCCCCCACTCGGGCAGCGGGAGTAAACCAGGTTGAACGCATGTTCATTCCTCGGGTGTAGTGACCTGGGGCGGCGCCGCGATGACGCCGGCGCCGCCCACAACGATCCTAGAAGTTCAGCTCGAAGCCAAGCCGGATGTCCCGGGGGGAATCGTTGAACCCGTACGCCCCATGGAACAGGTTGTAGTAAGCGTTCAGCGCATTGGCCTGCTCAGCCACGGTGTACACGCCGTCGCCGTTGCCGAAGCGCGCTTCCGCCCGCTTCAGCTCGACGCAGTCCACCGGGCCGCTGGCGCCGGACCAGGTTCCACAGCTGTTGAGGAGCACCGCCCCGTCCGAGCGCAGCGCGCCGTTCCCGTTGGCCTCGTTCGCCAGCAGCGGGAACTCGCCCGAGATCACCTGCGTCTCGTACAGTCCGTTGGTGACGTCGTTGGTCTCGGCGAACAGCCCCGTGATGTTCTTCCAGTTGAACAGGTTCCGGATGTCCGCGAACATCGTCACGTCCAGCCGGCCGAACTTCAACGCCTTGTTCAACCGGAGATCCAGGTACTTGGTC
>DATMOQ010000104.1:0-3659 GCA_035568195.1 Gemmatimonadales bacterium | reverse complement strand
GGGCATGACGGCGGGGGGCGGGCCGCCGTGACACGCCGTGCCGAGGAGCAGCAGGGCGGGGGCGAGGCGAGTGTGCGTAAGTGTCCTCGTCAGACCGCGCGTAACCGCAGGGCTCCGCAGGGGGAAGCGCCGAATATACGTCGCGGCGCTTCCGCCGGTTCTCCGTCAGTAGCCGATGGCGAGCCCGAACGTCAGGCTCGACAGCCCCAGGCTTCCACCGCCACCGAAGTACTGTCGGTAGGTGTAGTCGGCCCGGAACGACGTCGTGGCCCCGACCCGGAGGATCATCCCCAGCCCGGCGTTGAGTCCTCCTGCGGCGCCTGAAGAACCGTCGACGCTCGCGACCAGCGCGCTGCCCCCCGCCCGGACGCTGATCCCCGCCAAGGCCCCCAAGGGCGCGCGATACTCCACGTCCAGGTCGGACATCAGGTTGAAGACGCCGTTGGCCAGCGCGTCGGGGAACGTGGCGAGGGCGAAGTCGATGCCGATGTGGCTGGGCTGCATGGAGCTCGCGCGAATGCCGGCCTGAAACTCCGACTCCCCGGCGGCCATGGCGACGCCGCCTTCGAACGCGACGCCATTCTGCGCGGCGGCGGGTACCCATCCCCCGGCCAGCGCCAACCCGATGATCACTGCGGTGATGCGAGACATGGAACACCTCCGTTGGGGTTCGGAGGCAACGTTGGGGAGAGGCGTTCACGCAGCTCTCACGGGGCGGGCAGCAGAACCTTCTTCATTTATTCGGCTGTGAGAACCCATGAGTCTGGATCGAGTGAGACGCTCGTCACCTTCCCGATCCGGACCAGGACGATCTCCTGGAGGCGCTGGGCATTCGTCACGACGATGGCGGTGTCCCCGGCCGGGCGGTGTACCACGACGTCCAGCGGCATTCTGAAGGTGAAAGGCGATGGCTGTGTTTGGCGAATGGACACCCGGAGGGCCGCCGAGTCGCTCTGCTGCTCCCAATGCACCGAGTAGCGGGGCAGATCCTGGCGGTACACCCACTCCTCAAAGAACCACCCCAGCTCCACACCTGCCGTGCGCTCCAGGGTGTGCCGGAAGTCCTCGGTAGTGACGTTGCCGTAGGTATGCTGCGTGATATAGGCCCGCAGCCCCGCGAAGAACACGCTGTCTCCCAACACGTGCCGGAGTGCGTGCAGCACCCAGGCCCCCTTTTGAAAGGTCACTTCATTGAACATGTCTTTGAGGTCCAGCGAGTCTTTGACGAACAGGCTTCCTGGCGGAATACCCTTGCGGAAGGTCGCCATCTGGTCTTGATAGGCCTTCCGACCATGCGCGGCTTCCTGCCAAAGAGCCGCAGCATAGGTTGCAAACCCCTCATTCAGCCACGCGTCGGACCAATTGCCCACCGAGAGAGAATTCCCGAACCACTGATGGGCCAACTCGTGTGCCAGGATCCAGTCGTTCCGGTGGTCCCCGGTAATGAACGATGCTCCGTAGCTGGGGAGAGTTTGATGCTCCCGGAAACTCGCGATCGGAAACTCCGCCACCCCGTATTTCTCTCGGGCGAAGGGGTACGGGCCGAAGAGGCGCTCGTATGTGGTGAGGATCTCCGGGAGTACCGCAAAATCGATCCGCGCCCGGGCGGAGTCCTTCGGGTAGACAAAGAACGTCATGGGCAACGAGTCGCCGGACGTCTGATGGGCATGGAGGGTGAAGCACGCGTAGTTGGCGATCGCGACGGAAATCACATCAGGGTAGATCGGATACCGCACGGCCCAATGGTACGTGTGCGTACCCGGTGTCGGCGCGTCGCGTCCCCGCAGTAACCCGTTCGAGGCCACGACCAGGGGGTCGGGGACCGTCACCTCGATATCCGCGGAGTCGGCCTTACGGCGCGGCGAGTCCACGGAAGGCCACCAGTGGCGCGCCGAATACGGGAGTCCGTAACTCGCCACGACGGGAGCTCCGTCGACCTGTCTAAAGAGCAGACCGCTCGAAGGCCGCCCATGGTAGTACACCGTCGCGATCAGAGGGCCCGAAGTTGGTGGCCTCGCGAGCGGAATACGAATGACGTCTCGCCCTCGCGTGGGCGTGACGCGTCGCCCGTCGGCGATGACGGAATCCACGATCAGGTCTGACGCGGCGTCGAGGGAAATGCTTCGCGCGGCTCGGTCGTACTGAATCACCGCCGTCACGGCTCCGTCGAGGCTGCCGGTTTCGGGCTGCACGCTGAGCTGGATGCGGTAGTAAGAAACCGTCGCGGGGGCCACCTGCCGCGTGCGCCCCGCACGACTCCCAACGGACGCGAGAGCAACTCCGAGGAAGAACGGAAGGCGCCCGGTCCGGCGCATGTCTCCCTAGTGACCCTTCCCGCCGGTGAGCTGGCTGATCCGCGTCCGGACGAAATCGAGCGTCGAATCCTTCGCGACGGCGATCCGGTAGCTGCCCAGCGCCTTGGCGCTGTCCCCATGCTGGAGGTACACATCCCCCATGGCCATGGGGATCGTTCCCGACTTGGGGTTCAGCTCGGCATTCATGCTGAGCAGCCCGATGGCATTGTCGAAACGTCCGGCGCGGGACTCGCTGCGGGCCAGGTCCGTCAGAACGAACTCCCCGAAGTCATACGCCTGCCGCCCGTAGTAGCGGTCGCGGAGGTCCCGGTAGTGTCGCTGGGTCGCGGCGAGCCCTGAATCCGCCAGGAAAAGCGTCAGCTCATCGGTCATGAGGCGGGGTCGGGTGATGCCGCGATGACATGTCTCGCACCGGACCACCACATGCGGCATGGGACGATCCGGCACATCCGCGAGATGTTCGTCGTTGATGTGATTCACCATGTCGAGCATTACGCGGGCGGCGCGTTTCGTGCGCTTGTCGTCGGCCGCAAAATTCACCGAGTCGAGAGGGGCGTCCTCCCGGGGGGCGACATGGCAATACGTGCACCGGACTCCCAGGCCCAGCGCGAACCCCCGCATGGTGGTGATCAGCGTGCGCTGATCGATGTTCTTGGGGAGGACCTTCAGGTTGGTAAAGGAGTCAGGCGGGAACTTCCCTTGTGACCACGCCGGTGAAGCCGGGATGACAAGACAGGTGAGAGCGGCTATCAGACCATGCGCGCAGGATTTCCACGTAGGGTTCACGGATTTCGCTCGGGAGAGGGTTGCGATATGGCGAGCACACCAGAGTCTCGCCGGGGGCCGAGGGCGATGCCGCGACTGAGGTCGCGACACCGCCCCCTGGGGCCGGGCTGCTAGAAGTTGAGCTCGAACCCGAGCCGGATATCCCGCGGCGAGTCGTTGAAGCGGTACGCGCCGTTGAACAAGTTGTAGTAAGAGTTCAGCGCTGTGGTCTGCTCGGCCACGGTGTACACCCCGTCGCCGTTACCGAAGCGTGCTTCCGCCCGCCGCAGCTCCACGCAGTTCACCGGCCCACTGGCGCCGGCCCACGTCGCGCAGCTGTTCAGGAGCACCGCCCCATCCGAGCGCAGCGCCCCGTTCCCCGCAGCCTCGTTCGCCAGGTTCGGGAACTCGCCCGAGATCGTGTTGGTCTCGAACAGCCCGTTGGTGACGTCGTTGGTCTCGGCGAACAGCCCCGTGATGTTCTTCCAGTTGAACAGGTTCCGGATGTCCGCGAACATCGTCACGTCCAGCCGGCCGAACTTCAACGCCTTGTTCAACCGGAGATCCAGGTACTTGGTC
>DATMOQ010000103.1:0-2366 GCA_035568195.1 Gemmatimonadales bacterium | reverse complement strand
GGCCCACGACCCAGTTGAAGGCGCTCAGCACGGAGAGCCCGAAGGCCGCCGTTCGCGACCACCCGGCCTGCAGCAGCAGGAGCGCGGCGAAGCACTCCTTCAGCGCGGAAATGCGCTCATGCCGGCGCATGGCATGTGCGTCGAGGTAGATGGTGCGGGGCTCCATCACCACGCGGGCGGGAGAGGGCACGGTCAAAAGAAGAACCTCGCGGCCACCGGAATCATCTGGGGGTGTTTCACCAGCGCGTGCGCGAAAATCCGGCCGAGCGTGCGCTTGGACGTAGGGATGGCGTTCACGGTCCGGGCCAGGGCGTTGAAGAACCCGTCATCCAGGTCCTCGAGCGCCCGCTTGATCCGGTAGTACTTCAGGTGGTCGTCACCGAGCAACCGCATCCAGTCGTCGTGATAGCGCGAGAGGCGGTCGGCGCCGGTGTTCTTCTCGCGGATGGCGAGGGATGCCGTCCGGCCCGCCAGACGTCCGGCCTTCATGGCGTTCACAATGCCGCCGCCGGACAACGGGTTCACCATGTGCGCCGCGTCCCCCGCGATCAGGACGCCGTCCGCGTAGGTCCGCTTGACGGTGGTGTGGACGATCACGCCCCCCACCGTATAGCCGGTCTTGGCTCCGGCCGGATAGCGGGCCGCGATCCAGTCATCCAGATAACCCCTGGCAGAGCGCCCGTCGGCTTTCAGGGCGACGATGCCGAGCCCGACGTTGGCGACCCCCACGCCCTTGGGGAACACCCAGGCGTACCCGCCGGGGGCCACCTGGTCCCCGAACTGGAGGTAGATGGCATCGGGGTCGAAGTCGATGCCCTGAACCACGTACTGGGCGCACGATTCCATGTCCCGGGAGGGCACCCGGGTGTCGAGACCCGCCCACCGTCCCACCATCGTCTCCACCCCGTCCGCCCCGATCACCACGCGGGCCCGGATGGTCTCCGCGCCCCGGGCTCCCCGGGTATCTACCACCCACCGGTCCCCGTCGCGCCGCATCCCGGTCACTTCGGTGCCCACGCGCACCTCGGCGCCCTCGCTCACGGCCTCCGCGGCCAGAAAGGCGTCGAACCGGGTCCGGTCGAGCACCCAGCCCACCTCCCGCTCCGCCACCTTCACTTCGGTGTCGTCGGGAGCCCAGAAAATGACTTTCGTGATCTTGCGAGCCACCCAGGGAGCCCCCGTCGGATCGGCGAACTCCCGCAACCCGGCGTCACCCACCCCCTCGGCGCAGCGCACCGGAGCACCGATGGCCCGATCCCGCTCCACGAGGAGCACGCTCATCTCGGGCGCGGTGCGTTTCGCCTCCGCGGCGGCGACGGCTCCGGCGGGGCCACCGCCCACCACCAGGACGTCGACGTCCGCCATCTAGGCCGCCGCCTCGTTGGCCACCATCGCCAGAGCGCCGACGGGGCAGGGCGCGATGCACTTCCGGCAACCGGTGCAGGTCCCACCGTCTACGACCAGGTCGGACAGGGCCAGATGGATGGCTTCGGGGGGGCAGAGCGGCAGGCAGAGACCGCAGCGGTCGCACAACGACAGGTCGACCACCGCGATCTCCGTGGGACGGACGGAGCGCATAGGCCGGAAGGCTAAGGGTTGCCGTGATGAGCGTCAAGTTTCGGCCCAGCTTTAGGTTACGGACTCTCTCTTTCTCTCTCTTCTCCCTCTCGAGCGCAGCAGCCGGTGTCATGCTGAGCGCCGAAGGCGCGAAGGACCTGCTTTAGATCCTTCGCTACGCTCAGGATGACAGGCTCCCTCGCTTTCCAGAAAAAAGAAATGGAGATTCGTGGATCTGATAACCCCCGCCGTCATTCACATCAATTCGAGGTACAGCACATGCGGACGCGTTTGGCGGCGATTCTCCTCATCACGGCCGGAACCGCGGCAGCTCAGCGGCCCCTGCCGCCCCTCAACGTGGACTCGCTCCGCGCCAATCTCTTTGCGTTTGCGGCCGACTCGATGGGTGGCCGGCAAACCGGTTCCCTTGGTGACTGGAAGGCCCAGGAGTGGGTCGCGGCAGAGCTCAAGGCGGCGGGCTGGCTGCCGGCCGGCGAGAACGGCGGCTACTTCCAGGTCATCCCGTTCCTGCACATCTACGCGGACACCGCCTCGCGACTTGGCACACCCTCGGAGCAATGGACGCCGGGGCGGAACCTGCTACCGCTGGGCCCGGCCGTGACGCACGACTTCGCGAGCGTACCGACGGTCTACGGCGGCAGCATCGACCAGCCCGAGTCCTGGATAGACTCGGCGGGCGCCGCTGGGCGGGTGGTGATCTTCTCGGTGCCTGATTCGATCCAAAGCATGCGGTCGATGTTCGGCGCGTTCAGGGCCCTGCCTGCGCACCCGGGGCTGAACGGTGCCCG
>DATMOQ010000102.1:0-6619 GCA_035568195.1 Gemmatimonadales bacterium | reverse complement strand
AGCCAGGCATCCGGCTTCTCCCAGAAGGGCTGGTAGAAGAAGCTGTACGTGAAGAGCGGAATGTCGGTCACGCCGGCCATGCTCATCCAGTCGATCACGGGACAGCGCACCGCGGCGGCCGCGAAACGCGTGGTGTGGCCGATCACCCAGCTCGACAGTACGCCCCCTCCCGAACACCCCGACACGAACATCCGGGTGCTGTCGACGTACCCGCGTCCCAGCACCGAATCCACGCCGGCCATCAAGTCGTCGTAGTCGGGCCCCGGATAGTTGTGATCGATGGCGTCCGAGAAGGCATTGCCGTACCCGGTGGAGCCGCGCGGATTGACGTAGAGCACCACGTAGCCGTCGGCCGCGAAGTTCTGGAACATGTAGCTGAAGCCCACGTTGTACGCCCCGAAGGGCCCGCCGTGGATTTCCAGAATGAGCGGATACTTCTTGTGCGAGTCGAATCCCGGCGGAGTCACGATCCAGGCTTCCACGCGGGCGTTGCCGCTCGAGCGGTACCAGATCTCCTGCTCCTGCGCCAGGCGCTTGCCGGCCAGCACGTCGTCATTGACCGACGTGAGGCGCGTGGTCCCCTCGAACTTCTTGAGACTGTACCGCACGACCTGTCCCGGGTGGGTGAAGTCGCTCTCGATCCCCACCGCGGAAAGATCTCGGGCCAGGGACGCGAGCGAGAGCAGGTGCGTTCCGGTGGTGATCGTCTTCACGCCGCCCGCCACGCCTGCGAAGTGGACGTTCTGGGTTCCGGTGTCGCCCACCGTGAAGAAGATCCCGGTGTTGTCAGCGGCCCAGGTCAGCTCCTGGGGATCGCGGTCGAGGGTGCCGTCGATCTTGCGCGGCTGCGAGCCGTCGCTGTTCATCAGATAGAGAGCCGCCGTGGAATGACTGTGGGTGGACGAATCGTATCCCGCGTACGCCACCATCCGGCCGTCGGGCGAGAGCTCCGGACTGGCCCAGTACCCGGGGCGCGACGTGAGCCGCTTGATGGCGCCGGTGGCCACGTCGATGCGATAGATCTGGGAGGACTGGTACGCGTAGTCGGAGGTCGAGTCCATCAGTCCGTCGAACAGCATCGCCTTCCCATCGGCCGTCCAGGCCAGGCCCGCTCCACCCGCCAAGCCGTCGAAGCGTGCCCCTACGCTCCAGGCACCGCTCGTGAGCTGGCGCGGGGTGCCGCCGTCCGCCGAGATCAGGAACAGGTGCTCGTCTCCCACCTCGGTGAACCCGACGCGGTCCTGGCGGTAGTGCAGCCGGTCGATCATCCGCGGCGCCGCCGTCCACTTCGCGCCCTCGGGCGCCTGCGGCATCGCGATTTTCCAGGGATCCGTTTCGGGGACGAACATCACGAACGCGATCGACTTGCCGTCCGGAGACCACTCCGGGCTCTGCGGGCCGTGCTCCACCCGCGTCACCTGGCTGGTCGCTCCCTCCGCGTCCATCCAGCGGACGAAGAGCTGGGAGCCCTTGGGCTCACCCTCGGCGAGGTACAGGATCCGGGTGCCGTCCGGAGACCAGCGCGGATTCGCTCCTTTTACCAGCAGCCGGTTGTGCGAGCCGTCGGCCCGCATGGCCCAGATGGCCGACTCGAACTTGTCTTCGAGCTTGTTGACCCAGCGGCGCGTGTAGAGGATCTGCGTGCCATCCGGCGAGAGACGTGGATCGGACACGCTTTCCATGTCGAGGTAGTGGTTGACGGTAAGCAGGGTGTCCGACGCGGGCTCCTGGGCCTGTCCCCGGCCCACGGGGAGTGCCGCGAGCGCCACGAGAATTCCGCAACTGAGTGCAATCCGCATGATGGCCTCCACTGATGGCTGACGTCTGACGACCGACGGCTGACGGCACGAAAAGAGCACCCTCGGAGCGCACCGGCAAGGCGCCCCCGCGGAAGGTCCCAGCGTCACGATTCAGCGACGATCTCGTGATGGCGCAGCGCAAACGCCTCAGTGTTTTGCCTATGCGGCGAGGTGACCTCTTTCGCGGGGGGGTACAAGCCGCCATTTTGAGGCAGCCTATTCGGAGTGAAACCGATGCTTGCCACCCAAGTGAAGTTCCAGAGCCGTCAGTCGACGGCGTTCATGGACGAGCTCAAGGAGCGCGTGGACGGCTATTTCGCGTCCCGGCACCTCTCGCCCAAGGCGAACCTCTCCATGGTGGCGAAGTCGGTGATTCTCCTGGGGACCTACTTCGGCGGGTACGCCCTGCTCCTGACCAACTGGCTGAGCCCCTGGCCCATGCTCGGCGTGGCGCTCGTGATGGGCGTGGCCATGGCGGGGATCGGGTTCGCCGTATCGCACGACGCGCTCCACGGCGCCTACTCGGCCGACCCCCGGATCAACCGCGCCATCGGCTACACGTTCGACCTGCTCGGCGCCAACGGCTACATGTGGAAGATCACGCACAACGTGATCCACCATACCTACACCAACATTCAGGGCGTGGATGAGGACATCGCGGTGTCACCCCTCATCCGCATGTCTCCCGCCTCGGAGTGGCACCCCATCCACCGGATCCAGCAGTACCTCGCGTTCGCCCTCTACAGCTTTTCGACGCTGTTCTGGGTGTTCGTCAAGGACTACAAGTATTTCCTCGCCACCAATCTCGGGCCCTACGCCAACAAGAAGCACCCCCGGAGCGAGGTGGTGTCCCTCGTCATCACCAAGGCCGTCTACTACAGCTATACCATCGTCATCCCGCTGCTGGTGCTGCACGTGACCTGGTGGCAGTTCGCCATCGGGTTCCTGGCCATGCACCTGACGGCGGGATTGATTCTGGGAGTCGTGTTCCAGCTTGCGCACGTGGTGGAGGGACCGCTGCAACCCGTGTGTGACTGCAACGGGATGATCGAAAGCTGCTGGCCCGTACACCAGATGTTGACGACCGCAGACTTCGCGACCCACAACCGGCTGTTGTCCTGGTACGTCGGCGGGCTGAATTTTCAGGTGGAGCACCACCTGTTCCCCAAGGTTTGCAGTGTGCACTATCCGGCGTTGAATCCCATCCTGCGCGAAGTCGCCGCCAAGTACGGCGTACCGTACTTCAGCAACCCGACCCTCTGGGCGGCCATCCGCTCGCACTATGAGACGCTGAAGGAATTCGGGCGGGGTCCGGCGACCGTTCCCGCCGCCGCCTGACCCGTCAGCCCGGGCTGTTCAGGGCGACGGTTCCTTTCCGCTCCTGCTTGCCCCACCCGCGCGCGGTGCCCTGCAGCGCCGCGAGCACGCTCTTGACCACCACCCAGTACATCACCTGCCGGTAGGCGAACCGCTGAATAAGAATCAGCCACGAGAGTGAGCGGTCCTCTTCGGGCTCCATCAGCAGGGCGATCACCGCCGCCAGCCAGTCCACCGCGAGAAACACCGAGTAGAAGAAGACCACCTGCTCGAGAGTCTGCCAGGCGTACTCGGGGCCATGCTGTACTTCGTTCTGGTACACCTTGCCGAGGGCCCAGAGGAACATCAGGTCGGCCACCGGCGAGATGAAGGGAAAGAGCAGCTGGAAGATGAAAATGTTCGGAAGCCCCACGAAGCCGAACATGCCGTACCGCGGGCGCAGCAGCGCGTAGCTGTGCTTCCAGGCGCACTGCAGCGTGCCAAAGCTCCAGCGGAACCGCTGCTTGGCCAGCCCCCCCATGGTGTCGGGCGCTTCGGTGTACGCCGTGGCTTTGTCGGCATACGCGATGCGCCAGCCCTTCTCGAGAATCGTCATGGTCAGGTCCTGATCCTCGGCCAGCGTCTGGCTCGAGAACCCGCCGGACGCGACGATCAGGTCCTTCCGCCAGGCGCCGATGGCCCCCGGCACCACCGTGATGCAGTTGAGAAGCGAAAACGCCCGGCGGTCGATGTTCTGACTGGTGACGTATTCCACCGCCTGCCACCGCGTCACCAGGTTGATGCGATTGCCTACCTTGGCGTTTCCGGCCACCGCGCCCACCTTGGGATCGGCCAGCGGCTTCACCAGCGCCGTGATGGCCCCGGCCGGGAAGAGCGTGTCCGCGTCGAGTGCGACGATGATCTCCCCCGACGCGTGCTCCACTCCGAAGTTCAGGGCGCTGGCCTTCCCGCCATTCGGCTTGCGGAACAGGCGCACCCGCGGGTCGTCGCCGAACTGCTCCCGCACCACGTCCGACGTGCGATCAGGCGATCCGTCGTCCACTACCAGTACTTCGAGTCCGTCATATCCCTGATCCAAGACCGTCCGGATCGTGCGGGTGACCACCCGGTCCTCGTTGTAGGCCGGGATGATGACGGTGACCGGTGGGTGATAGTCCGAGGTGCCGGCGACCGGGGCCTGATGCCGCCGCGCGTATCGCTGCCGCGCCGCGAGTCCCAGGATCACCGCGAGGCGTCCCATGCCGAGGAACATCGCGATGAGGAAGACCGCGTGCATGGTGAGCTCGAGCCGGCCCAGCACCGTGTAGGAGGTGAGCTCGACGAAGTGACGGAAGGTGGACCCCGGCGGCAGCGGCGCCATCGCCTGCGTCGTGGACACGCCGGCGAGCGCGGTGACCGTCGTGAACGCGTACCCCCGCGCACGGATCGAGTCGATGAGGGGACCCAGGGCTGCGACCGTCTGACTGCGGTCTCCTCCCCCGTCGTGCAGCAGGATGATGTTGCCGCGATCGAGCTGTTTCAGGGTGCTGTCGATGATCGCCTGGGTGCCCGGAGAGGACCAATCCGACGGGTCGATGTGGAGCCCGACAGTGATGTAGCCGAGCTCCTGGCCGATCGCGACCGGCCCGAGCTCGTCCGGCGTCGTGGGTTCCGCGTCTCCGAAGTACGGCGGCCGCCAGAGCGCCGTCCGCCGGTTCAGGAACGCCTCGATCAATCGTTCGGTGGCGGAGAGCTCGAGGCGCGTGGTCCGGCGGCCGACCAGGGCGAGGTTCGGATGGCTGTAGGTGTGATTCCCGATCTCCATTCCCTCGGCCAGCTCCCGGCGCAGCAGATCCGGGTGCACCTCGGCGTTCTCCCCGATCACGAAGAAGGTGGCCGTGACGCCCCGGGACTCGAGGGTATCGAGGATCATGGGCGTCCACTTGCCGTCGGGCCCGTCGTCGAACGTGAACGCCACCGCGTGCTTGCGGCGCCCGTAACGGCGGATCACGTAGGTCGAGGGAGTCTGGGTGACCACTTCGCCCGTCACCGTCTTGGTGACGCTGTCGACCGTCATGGTGCGCTCGCCGACGGTCGGCTCCGCCACCATCCGGAGGATTTCCCCGGTGCCGATGAAGTTCACGTCGTAGCCGATCCGCATGGTGTCCATTGGCGACGGGTCGGCGACCAGCCCGTCGTGTTGCAGCACGTTCCACAGCGACGGATC
This sequence comes from Gemmatimonadales bacterium, assembly GCA_035568195.1. Lineage (GTDB taxonomy): Bacteria > Gemmatimonadota > Gemmatimonadetes > Gemmatimonadales > GWC2-71-9 > 40CM-2-70-7. Next base: position 1,297 of record DATMOQ010000102.1, on the reverse strand, counting down.
CTCCGCGCCCAGCCGCCAGACTCCGACGCCGGCGACGCCGCGACGCAGAGCGTACCGGATCTCATTCCAGGCAGTCGGCGCGTCCAAGTACCACACGATGCTCGTGACCGAGTCCTTGTCGTCCCAGCTGAAGGTGGGGTTCAGGGACTCGTGGTCCATCGACGGCTGGAGATTGTTGTCCCGCGCCAGCTGCATCGCGTCCTGGAAGGTGAGCTCCGTGGCGCTCTCGGACGTATCGGTCCACTGGTATCCGTACTGCCCGATCCCCACGATGATCTTGCGCGGGGGAATGCGCCGGAGAACGCGCTCCAGATTGTCCTCGAACCAATGCTGGCTCGCGATGGGCCCCGGCTCATCCGTCGGATCGTGTTCGTCATAGTCCATCAGGAAGATCTTGTCGTCCAGCGCCGCGTAGGCCTCGAGGGGCCACTTGGGATCGTCTCCCGGCACCGCCTGCGTCATCAAGGCATTCTTGGGCAACGCCCGCTTCAACTGACGCATGAACGACAGGAGCTTCGGATGCATCTCCGGGGGGAGCTCTTCGAAATCGATCGTGACACCGGCCAAGTCCAGCGCGCTGACCGTGTCCGCGATCAGCTTGATCGCGCGCCGCCGGAAGGATGGACGGCCAATCAGGCTCGCGACCGCCCCGGCATCGAACCCATCCCCCGTAGCGTTGGTGAGCATCAGGAAGATCCCAGGCCTCGGGGGCTTCGCCAGCCTCTGGTAGTAGAAGACGCTGTCCTTCACCTGGATGACCAGCGGCAGAGAATCCCGGGCCCGTCTCCGGACCAGCCCCCACTCCGCCACGATCCAGTCGAGGTTGCTGCCGGTCTTCTCGATGTTCTCGAGCGACGCGCGCGAATTGTCATCCCAGTTGACGTAGAACCCGGCGACAATCGGATCGCTCGGCGCGTGGGATTTCACCGCGGTGTTCTTGGACGACCGGCGGCTGCCCATCTGCTCGAGGCGCCGCGCCGGGGGAGCCGGATGCTGCTTCAACTGCTCGAACAACTTCTCCCGCTCCGCCACCCGCTCCCGCTCGGCACTGACGGAGATGCGTTGGGGACGCAGCTGCGGTTTGCGGGCCAAAGACCGCGGCACCCGCCCGAGCGAGTCGGCAGCGGTCTGCCGCAGGGGGAGATCGGGGAGGAGGGGCGGGATGATCAATCCGGTGAAGACAAACACGCCCATCGCCACCGTAATGACGCCCACCACCCAGGCACCGAACCGGACGTTCCGGCGCCGGCGCCCGGTGGGGTCGAGGAACATCTGCGTGGAGGAATGCGGAGTCACG
>DATMOQ010000101.1:0-16833 GCA_035568195.1 Gemmatimonadales bacterium | reverse complement strand
CGGCACCCGGCACACGACTCGAGGTGCCTCCGGGCCCAGACCGAGCCCTCGTTGGCCTTGAGGGCCAGCAGATCATCCATGGTGCAGTGCGTCATCTATGCCTCCGGCTCCCCGGCGAGCACCTTCCGCAGCCGCGCGTGCGACCGGGCCAGCTGCGACTTCGAGAAGCTCACCGTTTTGCCCATCATTTCCGCGATTTCCTCGTGCGTATAGCCCTCCACGTCGTGCATCCACACCACCGCGCGCCCCGTTTCACTCAGATATTCGAGCGCGCGCTCCAGATCCAGGTTCATCCCCACCGCCGGTGCCGGGGTTCCCGCGGTGGTCGTCTCGTCGAACTCGTCCGCCGCCCGCACCGTCTCACGCCGGATCCTCATCAGCGCCTTGGAAGCGGCGATCTGCCGGACCCATCCCCAGAGATGCCCGTCTCCGCGATACGCGCCGATGCTTTTCACCACCTCCAGAAACGTCTCCTGCAGCACATCTTCCGCATCCTCGGCGTTCTTCAGTATCCGGCGCGCCAGGTTGTAGACCGGGGTCTCGAAGGCTCGGTAGAGCCCTTCGAGGGCTTCCAGGTCGCCGGTCTTGGCGCGGGCTACCAGGACGTCGGAAACGGCTAGTGAGATGGTCATCTCCCGTAAACTATGATGCTGCAGTGGGCTGGAGGGTCGCAGGTATAAGTGCCTACGCCATTTCCACTTACCTCGTTTCAGGCTACCTTCCCCGAATGCCTGATCGTGAAACGCTCCATCTCTGGCTTGAGCATTGGCAGGACGAATCGGACGCCGCCTTCCTCTACGGCGTGCTGGCCGGCGTGGAGAAGGACCCCAAGAAGCGCGGCGTCTATGCGCGCCTGGCCGGCGTCGAGGAACGGCACACTCAACTCTGGGCCAAGCTGCTCACGGACAACGACCACCCGGTTCCGAAGGGCCTCGCGCGGCCCTCGACCGAGGCGCGCGTGCAGGCGTGGCTGGGCAAGCGGTTCGGGCCGGGGTTCCTGCTGCCCCTTCTCCTCCGGGAAGAAGGCCGCGAGGTGAAGGGCTACATGGACCTCCACGAGACCTCGCAGGCGGGAGATGCCCGCGCGGTCTCCCTCACCCTCGCCAAGGAATCGGCCGAGCACGCGCAAACCCTGGCGGGGCTGGCCGGCCAGAGCGCCGAGCCGTGGCATCAGGCCGAGTCGGGCGGATTTCTGAGAAACGTGGTGTACGGTTTCAACGACGGGCTGACGGCGAACTTCGGCCTCGTGGCCGGCGTGATCGGCGCCGCGGTCCAGCCGCACGTGATTCTGCTATCGGGTGTTTCCGGGATGATCGCCGATGCGCTCTCCATGGGCGCCTCCGGCTACCTCGCCGCGAAGAGCGAGCAGGAGGTCTACACCCACGAAATCGCGATGGAAAAAGAAGAGATCCGGGTGATGCCGGACGTCGAGGAAGAAGAGATGGCCCTCGTTTATGAGGCCAAGGGCATTGACGGAGCCGAGGCCCGGCGGCTAGCCGCCGAGGTGATGCGGGACCCGCAGCGGGCCCTGGACGAGCAGGTGCGGGAGGAGCTGAAGATCGCCGAGGCCCGTTCGACCCCGCTCAAGGAAGGGTGGGTGACCGGCGTGTCCACGGCAGTAGGAGCCCTGATTCCGGTCGCGCCCTTCCTGGTGCTGACCGGGCCGGCGGCGGTGTGGGCGGCGTTCGGGCTCGCGATGGCTTCCCACTTCGGCGTGGGCGCCGCGCGCTCATTCTTCACCGGTCGCGGGATCTTCCGCTCCGGTCTGGACATGTTCGTGGTGGGGCTGGGAGTGGCCGGGGTCGGCTATGTGGTGGGCGGACTGCTCGCTAAAGCCCTGTAGAGCTGACAGCTATCAGCTAAACCACGAAATTCAGCAGCCGATCCTGGACGTAGATGATCTTCTTAGCCTGCTTCCCGTCCAGGAATTTCTTCACCCCGTCATCCGCCAACGCCCGGGCCACCACCTGTTCCTGAGTAAGCCCCCGGGGCACCGTCAGCCGGCCCCGGACCTTCCCGTTCACCTGCACCACGATCTCCACATCGCCGAGCGCCGCGAGCGCGTCGTCGTGCTTGGGCCACCTGGAGTCGAACACCGTCTCCTGGTGACCGAGCCGCTCCCAGAGCTCCTCGGCCACGTGTGGCGCGAAGGGGGCGAGCATGACGATCAACGGCTCGACCGCCCGGCGGTCGTGGCACTCGGCGGCGCGCACCTCGTTCACGTACTCCATCATCGCGGCGATGGCAGTGTTGTACTGAAGGCCCTCGAGGTCGCTGCCGACCTTGCGGATGGTCTGGTGAAGCTTGCGGACCACGGACTCGGGGACCTCTGCGCTCGGCGACCCCGGGCTTACCCTAAAGGACGATGTGCCCGGGGTCAGTGAACACTCGTGGGCGAGCGTCCAAACCTTCTCCAGAAACCTGCGAATGCCCGTGATGCCCTCATCCCGGAAATCCCCGCCCTCCTGGAAGGGTCCCAGGAACATCAGGTACATCCGGAAGGTGTCGGCGCCCCATTGGTTGATGTAGGCGTCGGGGACCACGACGTTTCCGCGCGACTTGGACATCTTCGCGCCGTCCTTCACGATGATCCCGTGAGCCCGGAGCTTGGGGAACGGCTCCTCGAAGCTCAGGTGGCCGAGATCCTTCAGGACCATGGTGGTGAACCGCGAGTACAGGAGGTGGAGCACGGCGTGCTCGTTCCCTCCGATGTACGTGGTCACCGGAAGCCAGGTCTTGGTGCGGGCCGGATCGAAGGGACGGTCCGCGAACTCCGTCGAGGGATAGCGCAGGAAGTACCACGCCGAGTCGAGGAAGGTGTCGGAGACGTCGGTCTCGCGGCGGCCCTTGCCGCCGCACTGCGGGCACTTCACGAAGTACCATTCCTCGTGCCGGGCCAGTGGGCTCACGCCCGAATCGTCGGGCCGGAAGTCCTCGATGGGCGGGAGGATGACGGGCAGATCCTTCTCGGGCACGGGCACCGGACCGCACGAGTCGCAATAAATGATGGGAATGGGCGGTCCCCAGTACCGCTGCCGCGAGATGCACCAGTCGTGGAGCCGGTATTGCACCCGAGGGCTGGCCGCGCCCCGTTCCGCCAGCCAGGATACGATCTTCCCGCGCGCCGCCGCGCTCGACAGCCCGTCGAACCCGGGGGAGTTGATGAGCACGCCGTCATCCCGCACGAAGGGCAGCGGCTCCACGCCCGGCCCCTTCACCACCGGCTTGATGGGGAGGCCGAACTTGGTGGCGAATTCGTGGTCGCGCTCGTCGTGCGCCGGGACCGCCATGATGGCGCCGGTGCCGTACTCCATCAGCACGTAGTCGGCGATCCAGACCGGAATCGCCTCCCCGGTGGCGGGATTCCGGACGTACGAGCCCAGGAACACGCCGGTCTTGGACATGTCCCCCACCCGCCGGGAGACCACGTCCTTCGACTGCGCCTCGCGCTGGTAGGTACGGACCGCCGTCCGCTGCTCGAGCGCGGTGAGGGTCTCCACCAGTGGGTGCTCCGGCGCCAGTACCAGGTACGTGGCGCCGAACACCGTGTCGGGGCGGGTGGTGAATACCAGAATCTTCTGGCCCGCCGGCGTCTCGAACACCAGCTCCGCGCCTTCGCTCCGCCCGATCCAGTTCCGCTGGAGCGTGCGCGTGGAATCCGACCAGTCGAGGTGCTCGAGATTGTCGAGCAGGCGCTGGGCGTGCTTCGTGATCGCGAAGAACCACTGCTCCAGGAAGCGCTGCTCCACGGGCGTGCCGCACCGCTCGCACCGGCCGTCGATCACCTGCTCGTTGGCGAGGACGGTCTTGTCCTTGGGGCACCAGTTGACCGCCGCCCGCTTCTTGTACGCCAGCCCCGCCTTATAAAGCTGGAGAAAGAGCCACTGGGTCCACTTGTAGTAGCCGGGATCGGTGGTCGCCAGCTCGTGCCGCCAGTCGAACATGCCGCCCAGCCGGTGGAGCTGGTTCCGGAACGCGGCGATGTTCCGGGGGATCAGCTTGGCCGGATGAGTCCCGATGCTGATCGCATAGTTCTCGGAGTGGATCCCGAACGCGTCGTAGCCGATGGGCTCGAACACGGTGAAGCCCTGGAGCCGCTGAAAGCGTCCATAGATGTCGGCGCCCGTGAACGCGAACATGTTCCCCACGTGCAGCCCTTCGGCCGACGGGTAGGGGAACATCATGAGGTTGTAGTACGGACGCGCGGGCCGATCGAGGTCGGGCTCGTTGGTCCGGCGCTCGGCCCAACGGGCCTGCCACCGGGCTTCCACCGCCGCCGGGTCGTAGTCGGGTGTCTCGCGAGGGGACATAAGTGCCTGAAGCTAAACGGCCTTGCCCGCGTGTGAAACCCGCCATACCTTCGCAGGCCAGCCATGCCGAGTGACGCTCAGCAGCTCCGACAACGGTTCGTGCTCGCCGGGGTCGGTATCGCCCTGGCGCTGGTGCTGGTCCTGGCGGTGGTCGCGGGGAACGCGGCCGGCGCCTTCCTGAGCCGCAGCGCCGAGGACCGGGGCCGCGACGTCGTCGTTCGGTCCGCCACGGTGGTCACCCAATACCTCCACGAGCGGCGTCGCGAAGCCGAAGCCCTGGCCGCCTCCCCCGCCCTCGTCGCCGCCGCCCGCGCGGCCGCGCAGGAAGCGGTACAGCGCAACCTCCCCAAGAACGACATCAACACGCTGGAGCGGATGTTCGCGCGCACGACCCAGCTGGGTGGTGACCCCGAGCTGCAGTCCTATCTGCGCGACTACGTGAGCCATTCGGACTTTCTCCGGATTTTCTTCACCGAGTCCCACGGCTACACGGTCATGGGGTCCGCCCGGTCGGAGGACTTCGTCCAATCGGACGAATCCTGGTGGACCGCGGCGTTCGCCCAGGGCGAGTACGTCGGCCCGCCCAAACCGGACACCGCAACCGGCGTGCTCGCCATGGAATACGACGTCGCGGTCCGGCCCAGCCGGACGACGCGACCCCTGGGCGTGCTCAAGGCGGTGTTCCCCCTGGAGCAGCTCCGGGTCCTCCTCGCCGGCGCCTCGCTCGGTGACGGCGCGTATCTGGAGGTGGTGGACGGGCGCGGCGGGCTGCTGTCGGCGCGGACCAAGCAGGAGCTCCTGAAGACCGTAGACGTGGCCGGGACCCTCCCGCACACGGACACCGCCGCGGCGTTGACGCTCCCCACGTCCCAGGGTGACGAGCTCATCGCCGTAGCCTCCACCAACGACGGCGCGTGGAAGGTGCTTTACCGGCAACCGGTGGCCCAGGCGTTCGCCGGCGCCGCCACGGCCCGGCGCACCATCTGGCTCGGCGCCCTGGCGCTCCTGCTCGTGACGATTGTGGCGCTCTGGGTGCTCGGAGGGTGGCTGAACCGCCGGGTCACGGAGCCGGTGCGGGAAGCGGGCCGCATCGCCGGCCGGGTGGCCGCGGGGGATCTTTCGGTGGCGGTGGCGGGCACGCGGGAGCGCACGGCGGAGGTCGCGGAGCTGATCTCGGCCATCCAGTCGATGGTGGTGGCGCTGCGGCGTCTGGTGGGGGCCATCCGCACCGCGGCCGACGAATCGGCCGCGATGGCGGCGGAGATCTCGGCCTCGACGCAGGAAATGAGTGCGTCGACGGAGGAGATGAGCGCCACCTGCCAGGACCTGACGAAACGAGCCGCCGATCAGGCGCAGCTGGTTCGCCAGGCCGCCGACGAAGCCGGGAAGATCCTCGGGATCACCACCACGCTCGCCGCGGGAGCGGCGGAGGCCGCCCGGCGCAACGCCGAGCTGGTCGGCGTGGCGAAGGGACACCGCGAGACCCTCGATCAGAGCACGGCCCAGCTCGCGAAGCTCGCGGCCGATGTCCAGCAGGGCGTGGGGGAGGCCGAGGCCCTGGCGACAGCGGGCGCGGAGATCGAGCGGTTCGTCGCGAAGGCCAAAGCCGTGGCGACCCAGACCAACACGCTCGCGCTGAATGCCGCCATCGAGGCGGCGCGTGCCGGACCGCAGGGACGGGGATTCGCCGTGGTGGCCGACGAGGTCCGGAAGCTCGCGTCACAGGCCGCTCTGTCGGCGGGAGAGACGGCGGACACGGTGCGGGACGTACTGTCCCGGATCCAGGGCACCCGCGACCGCCTGGCCCGCCTCGCGGCCACCGGCGCCGCCGCGCAGACCGCGGCCCATTCCGCGGCGACGGGTCTGGGAACGGTGGCCGCGACGGCCGAGGCGAACGACGCCTGGAGCCGGGAAATCGCCAATTCGGCGGACGCGGTGCGGCAGTTGGTGGAGGAGATCGCGGCCCGGCTGACGACGGTCGCGAAGGGGACGGACGAGCTGCTCGCGTCCGCGGAGGAGATCGCGGCCTCGAGTCAGGAGCAGAGCGCGTCGACGGAGGAGATCGCCTCGTCGGCCAACCAGCTGGCGACCGCCGCCGATTCGCTCACCGGCGCGGTGCAGACCTTCCGCCTGATGGCCGACGAGCCCAGCCGAGAAGCCGCGGCCGCCGACTAGCTACTTTTTCAGGTTGATCGCGGTCGAGAGATCACCGCGCAGCAGGGCCTCCCGCACCGCCGTGCAGATCTCGATCGCCACCCGCTTCTGCGCCTCGGCCGTGGACGCCGCGAGGTGCGGCGTCAGCAGGACCCGGTCCAGTCCGCGCAGCGGCGAGTCCTTGGGCAGCGGCTCTTCGGCGAACACGTCGATCGCCGCGCCCGCGATCCGCTTTTCCTTCACCGCCGACACCAGCGCCAGCTCATCCACGAGCTCGCCGCGCGCCGTGTTCACCAGGAACGCCGTGGCCTTCATCAGCTTCAGGCGCTGGGCATTGAGCAGGTGGCGCGTCTCGTCGGTCAGGGCCACGTGGAGCGTGACGATGTCCGACTCCTGCAGCAGCTGCTCGATGGGGAGGAGCCGGGCCTGGAGCTCCACCGCGCGCTGCGGCGCGACGAACGGATCGTACGCCAGGATCGACATGCCGAACGCGTGGGCCACCTGCGCCACATAGCCGCCGATCCGCCCCAGCCCCACCACGCCCAGAGTCTTACCGCGCAACTCGCTGCCCTCAAAGCGTTTCCGATCCCACCCGCCTTGCCGCATGGTCTCCGAGGCCTCGGGGATATGCCGCAAAAGCGAAAGCAACAGGGCGATGGCGTGCTCCGCGGCGCTCACCGTGTTGGCGCCGGGGGCGTTCATCACGGCAATGCCCCGACGGGTGGCAGCGGCCACATCGATGGTGTCGACGCCGATCCCGGCGCGGGCCACGACCTTCAGATTGGGCGCCCGGTCGATCATCTCGGCGGTGACGCGCGTCTCGCTCCGCACGATCAGCGCGGTGGCCGTAGTCAGGGCCTGGTCGAGCTCGTCCTTGGGCTTGCCGGCAAGATTGACCACGTGGATCTCGGGAGACGACGCCAGCAGCGCGATGCCGGCGTCGCCCAGTTTGTCGGCGATGACGACGCGAATGCTCATCCCAGGTTCCGCTGAATGAGGGCGAGAAGATTCTCCAGGGCGGCAACGGAATGATCACCCATGTGGCCGATCCGGAACGTCGAGTCCTTCACACCGCCGTACCCGGTGCCGATGACCCAGCCTTCCTTCTTGACCGCCGCGACCAGGTCCTTGGAGATCTTTCCGGCGGGCATCTTGATGCAGGAGACCGTCCAGGACCGCCGGCCCTCCGGCGGCAGGTAGTCGAGTCCCGTCTTCTGGGCCCACCGTTCCGTGGTCTTCCGCATCTCGTCGTGGCGGCGCCAGCGCGCTTCGATGCCGCCCTCGGCGTCGATCCGTCCCAGCTGGACGTCCAGCGCGTAGAAAAGCGAGATCGCCGGCGTGTTGGTCGGCTGGAACTTGGCGCTCGCCTTCTCGAAGGTGATCAGATCGAAGTACAGACCGCGCGACGGGAGAGTCCTGGCGCGCTCCAGCATCCGGGGCGACGCCGCGCCGACCGCGAGGCCGGGGGGCAACGCCAGCGCCTTCTGGGAGCCGGTGAAGACGAAGTCCAGCTCCCAGGCGTCCGTCTCCACCGGCGACCCCGCCATGGACGTGACGGCATCCACCAGGAACAGCACATCGGGAAACTCGTGCACCACCCGGGACAGCGCCGCGACGTCCTGGAGGACCCCGGTGGACGTCTCCGAGTGCGCGAGCGTGACGGCATCGACGGGGTTCTTCTTGAGCGCGTCCCGCAGCTGGTCCGGCTCCACGAAGCCGCCGAGAGGAACCTCGAGCCGGACGCATTCCTTGTCGCAGGCGACCACCAGGTCGGCAAAGCGCTCGCTGAATGATCCGTTCACGATCGAAAGGGCCCGCTTTCGGACACCGCTCCGGACCGCCATCTCCATAAAGCCGGTGGCAGACGCGGTGCCGACCATCACGGTCCGGGAGGTGCGGGCCAGCTGCTGGAGCCGTGGCGCGGCCCGCTTGAGCAGGTCTTCCATGGCCGACGACCGGTGGCCGATCATTGGCCGACCCATCGCGGCTAAGACATCGGAGTGGACGTCGGTGGGGCCGGGAAGGAAGAACTTCCCGAACGCCGGGGTGGGTGCGCTCATACCCCGGCGGTGGCGCGCGACAGGTCTGCGGCCAGCCCTCCAACCAGCTCTTCGGTCTTCACTAAGCGGACGCCTTCCTCTCCCCATTCCTTGAGGAGGTGCTCCGCGGCGCTCGCGTCGATGGGCTTCATCGCGTCGATCACCGCGAAGAGTCGGGTGTGCAGACGGTGAGTCAACAGGCCTTCGATGGCGTAGCGGTCACACACGTCCAGCGCCACGCCGTACAGCACGATGTCGTCGGGCCGCAGGACGGTCAGCGCCGGGACCACGTTGCTATTGGTGAACACGTCGAACCAGTGTTTGTGGAACAGCAGATCACCCCGGTGCGCCCGCAGCGTGTTGCCGAGCTCCACGGGGTCCCGCATTTCCGGCTCGATGACCATCGGGTTCTTGAGGGCGGTCTCGGGAATCTTCCTCTGTCCCGGCGTCCCCCGCATGCAGTGCGGGGGAAACGTGTCCCGCCAGTTGGGGGTGTCCGACAGCTCCTTGTCGCCGGGCACGTGATCGTCGGCCGAAGCGACGATCTGGATGCCGTTCTGGTGGGCGTAGTCGGTGAGCCGCTTGAGATTCGGAATCAGGCGCTCGGCGTCGGGGACGTAGAGCTTCCCGTCCGCGCGCATGAAGTCGTATTGAGTGTCGACGTCCCAGAAGATGACGCGGGCCATCAATCTCCCCGGTGAATCAGGCCCCGGGAATCTCCCCGTCCGGAGGGGCGAGTGTCAACTGAGGGTGCGCGTGACGGCGATTTCGTCGCAGCAGGACTGCCGCGGACACCGGGCGCAGTCGGCCCAGACCTTGAGGGGGAACCGGGTCTTCTCCGTGCGGTCGAATCCCAACCGGGTGAAAAAGTCGGGCTTGCGGGTGAGCGCGAACGTTTCGACCAGGCCCAGGTGTTGGGCATCCTCCAGGAGCGCCGTGACGATCGCCCGGCCTACCCCCGCTCCCTGCCAGCCATCCGCCACCGCGAGCCCCGCCACTTCGCCGAGCGTCTGGCTGTAAACCTTGAGCGAGCCGCAGCCGATGACGTCGCCCTCGGCCGACACCGCCACGACGTACTCCTTGATGTGGCGGCAGAGGTCGTAGTTGGACCGGGGAAGCAGATCTCCCGTGGCGACGAAGGGTGCCATCAGGCGCTCGAGCCCCGGCACGTCACTGAGCGACGCCGCCCGGATATCGAGGGCGGGCCGCGAGAGAGGGATCGGAAGGGCGCTCACGCGAGCACCTCCGCCAGCACCGCCAGCCCGCGATCGAGGTCGCCGTCCTCGATGATCAGGGGGGGCAACAGGCGCAGCACGTTCGGCCCGGCGGACAGCACCAGGAGGTGCCGCTCGCGCGCCGCCGCGACGACGGGCGCGGCGGGCCCCGCCAGCTCTACGCCCCACATCAGTCCCCGCCCCCGCAGGCTCTTCACCCTGGATGAGCGCTTCGCGAGCCGCTCCAGACCGCCGCGCAGGTGCTCCCCCCGGGCCCGCACCGACGCGAGGAACTCGGGTTCGGCGAGCGTCCGCACCACGTCGAGCGCCACCGACGCCACGAGCGGTCCACCGCCGAAGGTCGTGGCGTGGTCGCCGGTGGCGAGCGACGCCGCGATGGCGCCAGTCACGAGCACCGCGCCCATCGGCAGCCCGCCGGCCAGCGGCTTGGCGAGTGTCACCATGTCGGGCGTGACTCCGGTCTGCTCATAGGCGAACAGGGTCCCGGTCCGCCCCAGGCCGCACTGGACCTCGTCGAAGATCAGGGCCGCGCCCCGCTCGTCGCAGAGCCGGCGCAGGTAGGCCAGCCACTCGTCGGGCACGGGGCGCACGCCGCCCTCCCCCTGTACCGGCTCGATGATCACCGCCGCCGTCTCGTCGGCCCTGATGCCGGCCTCGGCCGCGGCGCGATCCCCCAGCGGGAGAATCCGCACACCGGGCGTCAGGGGCAGGAAGGGCTTCTGGTACTCCGGGTGATCGGTGGCCGCGAGAGAGGCGAAGAGCCGGCCGTGAAACGATTGGCTGAACGCCACAATGCCCGTCTTCTTGCCCCACTTCCGGGCGAACTTGAACGCGCCCTCGTTCGCTTCGGCGCCCGAATTGCAGAAGAACACCTGCTCGGCGAACGAATGGCTCGTGAGCTCGGCCGCCAGGGCTTCCCCGGGTTCGGTCCGAAAGAGGTTCGAGACGTGGATCAAGCCGGCGTCCAGCGCGCGAGTCACCGCGTCCCGGATAACGGGATGGCCGTAGCCCAACGCGTTGACCGCAATGCCGGAGGTGAAGTCGAGGTACCGGGTCCCGTCCTCGGCGATCAGCTCGACCCCTTCCCCGCCGGTGAAGACGGGGCCGACACGGGCATAAAGCCCCAGCAGGGCCGAGGCCCCGGGCACGGTGGCGGTCAAGCCGGTACGGCGGATGAGACTGGCGCAGCGACGAGCCGGGTGCCGGCCGCCGGATCGGTCAGCATCCGGAGATCGCCGATCCGCACCGCCTGGGCCCCACCGGCCAGAGCCCGTTCCGCCGCGCGGAGCTTGGCGGCCATGCCGTCGGCGGCGACGCCGTCGGCGATGAGGCGCTCGATCTCGGCCGTGGAGACGGCCGGTTGAGGCACCCCTCCCGCCATCACCCCCGGAATGTCGGAGATGAAGAGGAGCTCGGTGGCCCGCAGGGCCGCCGCCACCACCGCGGCCGCGCTGTCGGCGTTCACGTTGAGCGCCACGGCGCTGCCGGCGGGATCGGGCGTGACCGGCGCGATCACGGGCGTGAGACCCGCCAGGAGCAGGCTTTCGATCAGCGCGGTACGGACCCGGGTGATCTCGCCGACGTAGCCCAGGCCTCCGCCGATCTGGGTCGCGGTCAAAAGACCGCCGTCGGCGCCGGACAGCCCGATGGCGTCGAGGCCGGCCGCGCGCAGGGCCGTGACCAGCAGCCGGTTCACCGGGCCGCTCAACACCATCTCGGCGACCTCCGCCACCTGCGCGGTGGTGACCCGCATCCCGTCGCGCTTCTCGACCGGAAGAGAGAGGCGCCGGGAGAGCTCGCTCACCGCCCGGCCGCCGCCGTGCACGATCACGGAGGGTCCGCCGGTCGCGAGCGCCCGGGCGCAGGCCGTAACCCACGCCGGGTGGTCGAGCTCGTTGCCGCCGACCTTGACGACCCGGAGCGTCAGCACGCCAGTCCCGCCGTCTCTTCCAGGCCCAGCATCACGTTCATGTTCTGCACCGCCTGGCCCGCCGCGCCCTTCACGAGGTTATCGATGGCCGCGATGATGGTCAGCCGCGGACGCCGCACGTTGACCACCGGCGTGACGCCGATGGCGACGCGGTTCCGATGGACGACGTGCTGAAGCGACGGCGTGGTGCCCTTGGTGATCTGGATGCAGGGCTCGCCGTCGTAGGCGGCTTCGTAGAGCCCCTCGGCCGTGGCCTGGTCGACGACCCGGGTGAGGGGCACGTGGATGGTCTCGAGGATACCGCGCTTCACCGGGAGCAGGTGCGGCGTGAACACCAGATCGCCGTTGAACCCGCCTTCCCGTGCCAGCGACGCTTTGAGCTCCGCCAGGTGCCGGTGGGTATTGCCCACCGAGTACGCTTTGTAGTCCTCGGACACCTCGCCGAAGAGCAGCTCGCGCTTGGGATTCCGGCCCGCGCCGGTCACGCCGGACGCGGCGTCGATCACGATCTCCCGCGAGGGATCGATGAGGCCCCGCTGAGCCAGGGGCACCAGCGCCAGCAGGGCGGCCGTCGGATAGCAGCCGGGATTGGCGACCAGCTCGGCGTCGGCCACCCGGGGGCGGGTGAATTCGGTGAGCCCGTACACGGCCTCGGGCGACAGCCGGAAGTCGGCCGAGAGATCGATGGCGCGCTTGCCGGCGGCCCGCGCCTCGTGCACGTACCGCCCGGACACGCCGTGCGGAAGGCAGGACAGCACGATCTCCGCCGAGGCGAAGTTGGCGTCCTCGGCGCGGATCAACTCCAGACCGTCGAGCGTCTGGCCGGCGCCGGACTCGGCGGTCGCGAATGCGATGGAGGCCCCCGGATGCCGGTTCAGGAGCGACACCAGCTCCCGGCCGACATATCCGGAGGCCCCGAGAACGCCGACGGGCACGGATGCATAGTTATTCATCTCAGCGGGAATTTATGCACCCGCCCGCCGGACGCAAGAGCCGTCAGGCCTGGGAGGGAGCCCCCGGCGGGTCTACCGCCATCCCCATCGCGTGGTAGCCGTTGTCGACGTAGACCGTGGTGCCGGTGATGCCCGCGGCCAGGGGGCTGCCCAGGAAAGCCGCGGTGTGGCCCACGTCGGCCGCGTCGATGGACCGGGGGAGCGGGGAGTTCGCCTTGGTATAGGCGATCATCATGTCGATGAACCCGATGGCGGAGGCGGCGCGGGAGGCCCAGGGCCCCGCCGAAATCGTGTTCACCCGGACCCCGAACCGCCGACCGGCTTCGTAGGCCAGGGTCCGAGTATCCGCTTCGAGGGCCGCTTTGGCTGAGGACATGCCCCCGCCGTAGCCGGGAATCACGCGCTCGCCGGCCATATAGGTGAGCGAAAGGAAGGACCCGCCCGGGCGCATCATCGGACCCAGGGTCCGGACCAGGGACACCATGCTGTAAGCCGAGACCGACAGGGCCGAGAGGTACCCGCCGCGGCTGGTGTCGAGGAGGGGCTTCTTCACCTCGGGAGCGTTCGCCAGGCTGTGGACCACGAGGTCGAGCGGGGTCGCCCCGAAGTCCTGGTGCAGGAGATTCCTGACGCCTTCGATGCTGAAGTCCCCGACCTCCTTGTAGCGCTTGTTCTCGCGGACGTCCGCGGGAGCATCGGCCAGGGTGTCGTAGGCGGCGTCCAGAGGATAGACCTTCTCGAAGGCCATCTTCCGGCCGTCGGAAAGGACCATCGACTCCTGCATCTTCCCCCGCTCCATCAGCTTCGTAAAGATGCCCAGCGCCGGAGGCCAGCTGCCCAGGCAGATGGTGGCCCCCGCCTCGGCCAGCGCCTTGGCGATGGCGAACCCGAATCCGCCGTCGTCCGATACTCCGGCCACGAAGGCCCGCTTCCCGGTCAGGTCGATCCGCAGCATGGTCACTCCACCCGTTCGAGTCTGGGATTGGCCTGAAAGCGCCGGCCCACCTTGGCGCAGTCGCGGCCGTCGACGCGCACCACATCGGCGGTGAAATCGAAGCGCCCCTGAAAGAGGCTCGATCCCACGCCGTACATGTCCACCGGAACTCCCTGCTCCTCGAAGGCCCGGATCTTCTCGACGGTGAAGCCGCCCGACACCACGATTTTCACCTGCTGAAACCCCTCCCGATCGAGCGCCTCGCGGACGTTGCGCACGAGCTGAGGATTCACGCCGGTGGGTTTGAAGGTCCCCATCTGCGGCACGATGGACTTGTCCACCAGGGTTTCCGAAGTATCCAGCCGGACGCCATAGAGTCGCGAGCCCAGCGCCCGCGCCACCGCCAGGGAGGTCCCGACGCAGTCGTTCTCGAAATCCACCAGCGTAATGAGCGCCACGCTCTCGTCCGACAGCTCGGCAAACTTCTTCGACGCCAGCACCGTGTCACCGCCGTAGGCCGCGATCAGGGCGTGGGGCACCGTCCCGATCCCCTCGGAGCCCCACCAGGACGCCTGCGCGTCGGTGGAGACCCCGATGGCTCCCGCGATATGCGCCGCGTAGCCGTCTCCCGTCTGCACCAGCCAGTGATCATGGCGGGCCGGGAAGAACATCACCTGCTTGGGGCGGGCCGCTTCCACCACCGCGCGCGTGTTGGTCCCCACCCGCGTCCGCCGGGCCAGTACGCCCAGATACAGGGTCTCGAGGTGCGCGAAGGCGTCGTACGGTCCCTCGATGAGGAGCACCGTTTCCCAGGGCGCGATGGCATCCCCGTCGTAAAGCGCCGACACGGTCAGCTCGTCCCAGCGGTCGGCACAGAGCTTGAGGATGGCGATGGCCTCGTCGATCCCGCCCAGAAGGCTCTGGGTTTTCCCGAAGACCTGCATCGTCACCCGGGGGCGGTGGCCATCCCGGCGGAGCAGCTCGCGGGCCCGGACGAAGTACTTGTCCGAGTAATAGCCCTCGCGCATCCGCTCGACGGGCAGATGAAAGATTGAAGGGTCCAGCCGCACCTTCCGCGGGGGGGCCATCAGCTCCACTCCTCGTCGATCCGGTATCGCATCATGCGCCCCTGCATCCACCGGACCGCGAAGGCGTCCGCCAGGGCGCGGAACACCCGGTTCCACATTCCGTACTTGGTGGTCCCGAACCGACGCGGGCGGTGGTGCACCGGCAGCTCCGCCACCGTGCCGCCGTTCATCTTCACCAGGGTGGGGAGGAAGCGGTGCATGCCGTTGAAGAACGGGAGGTCGCGCACCGCTTCGGTCCGGAACGCCTTGAGCGAGCATCCCGTGTCCCGCACACTTTCGTGCGTCAGGCGGTTCCGCACCCCGTTGGCGATCCGGCTCTGCAGTCGCTTCCACGCGGTGTCGCGCCGATTCAGCCGGTATCCCACCACCGCGGCCGTTCCTCCCCGCTCCAGCTCCGCGACGAGGCCCGGGATGTCCGCGGGATCGTTCTGGAGATCGGCGTCCAGCGTGACCACGATGGGCGCCCGGGCGGCCCGAAAGCCGGCGGCGAACGCCGCCGTTTGACCCGCGTTACGCTCGAATCCCACGAGTCGCAGCTCCGGATGGTCGGCACGCAGGCGGCGCAGCTCGTCCCGTGAGCCGTCCGTGGACCCGTCATCCACCGCCACCACCTCGTAGGCCGGCCGGACCGGCCGCAGTGCGGTCGCGATCTCGGACAGGAGCGGGCCCAGGTTCTCCCGCTCGTTGTAGACCGGGATCACGAGGGAGAGCTCAGGTCCGGGGGAAGGCACGCCGGAACGTAGGGGGCCACCGGGGCACCAGCAAGTTGACACACCGGGCCGGGTACCGTAAACCTACGGCGCCACCGCACTCTCTCGAGGAGTCACCCCGTGTTGGAGCCCCTCACCCGCCGCGCATTCGTCGCCGAGGCCGTCCAGGCGGGGGCTGTCGCCGCGACCGCCGCCGCCATTCCTCACGCCATCCGGCCGCCCCGGGCCCTGCCGGCCGCCGCCCGCTGGGTCTCGAAGCCGGTGATCGTCTCCAGCGCCAACGGTATCCGGGGGGTCCAGAAGGCCTTCGACCTGATGATGGGGGGCGCCGATCCGCTCGACGCGATCATCGAGGGCGTGAAGATCCAGGAGCTCGACCCCGAGGACACGTCGGTCGGGTACGGGGGACTGCCCAACGCCGAGGGCGTCGTCCAGCTCGATGCGTCGTGCCTGCACGGACCCACGCGCCGCGCCGGCGCCGTGGGGGCGCTCGAAGGGATCAAGACGCCGTCGGAAGTGGTGAAGTGCATCATGCAGTACACCGACCACATCCTGCTCGTGGGCGCCGGGGCGCAGAAGTTCGCCGTGGAGTACGGCTTCAAGATCGAAGACCTGCTCACCGACAAGGCGCGTGAGATCTGGCTCCATTGGCGGGCAAACTTGAACCCGAAGGATGACTACCTCGACGCCGATCCCAAGACCAACCTCGTGCACCGCCCGACGGGGACCATCAACATGGACGCCGTGACGCCCACGGGAGACATCGCATCGGTCACCACCACCGCGGGCCTCGCCTTCAAGATCCCCGGTCGCGTGGGAGACTCGGCGATCGTGGGCGCGGGCCAGTACACGGACAACGACGTGGGCGCGGCCGGATCCACCGGCCTGGGTGAGCTGAATATCATGGGGACGGGCGGCGCGACCATCGTCGAGTTCATGCGACGCGGGATGAGGCCGACGGACGCGTGCCTCGAGACGCTGAAGCACGTCATTCAGATGACGGACGCGAAACACCTGACGCCCGACAAGAAGCCGACGTACGGGCTCAGCTATTACGCCCTCAACAAGAAAGGCGAGTTCGGCTGCGCGTCGTTCTATCCGACTCCGTTCGCGGTCCACGACGGCACTCAGGCCCGGGTGGTAGATGGCGCCCACCTGTTCGACGGCCCGCAGCCCAGTTGAGCCGCGTCTGAGGTCGCTGTGGTGCGCCGGGGCGCTGGCGCTCGCCGGGGTGGCCCCCGTGAGCGGGCAGCGCGTGTGGACGAACACCCTCTATCCGTTCGCCTACTACACGAGCGTGGACGGTTTCTGGCTCGCCGGACACTTCGCCGAATACTCCTCGCTGGGCTTCGCGGCTGGTCCGGAAGCCAACGCCGCCTCGGTGAGCGTGGATGGGGCCGCGAGCACCCGGGGCAGCTATCTCCTGGTGGTGGACGCGGAAGCCCCGGCGCTGGTGGACGGCTGGCGGGCCGGACTCACG
>DATMOQ010000100.1:0-4923 GCA_035568195.1 Gemmatimonadales bacterium | reverse complement strand
CGAGTGCGGCACGGTGGCGGAGCTGATCGATGTGGTGTTGACCGGCAAGGACGACGCGACCCTCGCACGGGTGAAACATCAGGTCCGCGTGATGACCGACCTCTTCCCCCTCTACGCACATCGACGCGAGCCCGCGCATGTCTGAGCCGCCCCCGGTCGGCGAACCCGCCACCCTCGACGCCGCCTTCGCGCGGATCCGGGCCCAGGATGGCGCCTATCACGAGCGCGGCTACCTGTTCGTGCTCGCGGCGCTCGAGTTCGCCCAGGGACGGCTGCCCGCCCGCCGTCATCTCTCCGGGGGCGAGCTGGCGTGGGCCTGCCGGGACTTCGCGCTCGAGCAATTCGGCCTCCTGGCCGGGGAGGTGCTCGCGTTCTGGGGCATCCGCTCCACCGCGGATTTCGGGCGGATCGTGTTTCTCCTGATCGATGTCGGACTCCTTTCCCGGCAGCCGTCGGACCGGGTCGAAGACTTCGAAGGCGTTTATGACTTCTCGGAAGCCCTCCGGGCCGGGTACGCCTGGCCGGGGCTCGGTGGGGGCGGGAAGACCGCGCAGTAGCTTGACCGACGCGCGCCCTCCGGCGGTGAGCGGACGCTTCTATCCGGGCGACCGGGCCGAGCTCGAGCGCACCCTGCGGGACCTGCTCGGCCCCCTCGTGCCCATCGCGCATCCGGCGGGGGCCCGCGCCGCCATCGTGCCGCACGCGGGCTATCTGTATTCGGGGGTCACCGCGGCGCACGCGTTTGCGCGGATCCGGATTCCGCCGCTGGTGGTGATCGTGGCCCCCAACCACACCGGACTTTCCCGCGCGCCGGGTGGCGCGTCGCTCTGGGAGGCGGGAGTGTTCGACACTCCGCTCGGCGGCGTCACGGTGGACGCCGCGTGGTCCCGGGCCCTGCTCGACGCTTGCCCGCTGGTGTCGGTCGATCATCTCGCGCACCGGGACGAGCACGCCGTGGAGGTCGAGCTGCCTTTCCTCAAGTTCCTCGCTCCCGCCGCCCGCATCGTCCCCCTGATCCTCGCGTGGGACGACTGGGAGTCGTCCCGCACGCTGGGCGAAGCGCTGGCGCGGGTGGTGCGCGGCTCCCCGGAGCCGGTCCTCCTGCTGGCATCGAGCGATCTCTCGCACTACGAGCCGGCCAACGCCGCGGAGCTGAAGGACGCGCAGGCACTCGCCGCAGTGCAGCAGCTCGACGGCGAGGAGCTGCTGCGGCGGTGTCACCGGGAGGGCATCACGATGTGCGGGCGCGCGCCGGTGGCGGCGGTGCTGGCGGCCGCGCGCGCCCTGGGGGCCAGCCGCGCCGATGTGGTGGACTACCGCCATTCGGGGTGGGTCACGGGAGACGAGAGCTCCGTGGTGGGGTATGCCGGCGTGGTGATTCCGTGAACCCGGTCCCGGTGGTCTCGGCGGCGGAGGCCGCGCTCTGGGACCGCCAGGCGCGGACCCAGTATCGCATCCCGAGCCGGGTCCTGATGGAGACCGCGGGCCGGGCCGCGGCGTCCGTGGCCCTCCAGGAATTCCCGGACATCGTGCGGCGGGGCGTGCTGGTGGCGGTGGGAGCCGGCAACAACGGCGGTGACGGCTGGGTGGTCGCGCGCGCGCTGCATGCGGTGGGAGTGCCGGTCTGGGTGACCGGGCTCGACCCCAAGACGGACGACGGCGTCGACAATCGGGCGCTGGCCCGCCTCGACGGCGTTCGCGAGGTGGCGTCCGGGGAGCCGTGGCCCGCCACCGCGCTGCTCGTGGACGCGCTGCTCGGGACCGGCGCCACAGGCCCCGCGCGCGGCGACGTCGGAGAGATGGCGGGCCACGTCGCCGCGTACGGCGCGCCGATTTTGGCCGTGGACGGGCCGACCGGCCTCGATCTGTCCACCGGGGACGCCCACGGACCGATTCGCGCGCAGGTCACAGTGACGTTCGGCGGACCACGGCGGGGGCATCTCCTCGCGCGCGAATGGTGCGGCCGCATTGTCGTCGTGGACATCGGGTTCCCGCCCGCGGACCCATCGTGGCCGGTGCTCGTCACCGACCGCTGGGCCGGCGCCCGACTCCCGCCGCTCGAAGCGCGGATGCACAAAGGGGATCGGGGACGCGTGACGGTGGTGGGCGGCGCGGCGGGAATGTCCGGAGCCGCGCTCCATGCGGCGCGCGCCGCCCTCGCCGCGGGCGCCGGATTGGTGAAGCTGGTGGCGGGGCCGGAGACGGTGGCGGCGGCGCGCGCCAGCCTGCCGGATGTGCTGACCGTGGTGTCCACCTTGAGTGGAGCGCTCGAGCCGCCGGCCGCGGAAGCCGTCGAATGGGCCGATGCGCTGGTGATCGGCCCGGGGCTGGGCCGCGAAACGGTACGGAAGGGCGTACTGCAGGCCGCGCTGGCCCTGCGTCCCGTTCCGACCGTGATCGACGCGGACGCCCTCACCCTCTGGGAAGGTACGGCTCCCGGCGACCGGCCGACGGTATTCACGCCGCACCTGGGGGAGTTCCGTGCGGCGCTGGGGGACACGATCGCCGACGAGGCCGCGAACGACCGCTGGAGCGCGGCCGGGCGCGCGGCGTCGCAGCTGTCGGGTACGGTGCTGCTCAAGGGCGTGCCTACGGTCATCGCGGGTGGGCGCGGTCCCGCGCACGTCGTGGCCAGCGGCAATCCGGGACTCGCCACCGGCGGTTCCGGGGACCTGCTGGCGGGGTTCATCGGCGCCTTTCTGGCCCGTGGCGTCGCCCCGGTCGAAGCGGCGGCCCTCGGCGCCCACGCGCTGGGACGGGCGGCGGAGCAGGGCGCCCGGGACTGGACTGCCCGCGCCCTGCGCCCAGCGGACGTGCTCGCGGCCCTCCCGGCGGTCTGGCGGGCATGGCGCGATGTCGGCCCCTCGCGTCCCCCGGTGCTCACCGCGCTCGACGCGCCGGAGACGGCGTGAAGCCTGTGCTGGCCGGGCTCGCGGTCTTCGCCATCGGGGCCACCGGGGCCGTCGAGCGATCGGGATTCTGGCGACCCGGGGATCGTGTCCTCCTGAGTGATTTCTCGGTGACCACCGCCGTCGCGGCGTCTCCGTTCATGGTATACGCGGCCACCCTCAACGGTCTCATCATCTACGATCGCGGCGCCGACAAATGGGAGCTGCCCCAGACCGTTCTCGACGGCTACCCGATGGCCATCGTGCGCTTCGCCATCGCGGACCCCCTGGGCAATGGCGTGTGGCTCGGTACCGCGGACGGGTGGGCGCACTTCAATCAGGACCTCAACCAGTGGGATTCCGGGATCCTTCCCGGCGGGGCTCGCGGGGGGTTCCTCGATTCCCAGGATCCGTCGAGCGGGTTGTACGTGCAGGGGTTGAATGGCTGGAGCCTGGTCCACCCGGGCGGTCTGTTCGCCGCGCCGGCGCCGACGCTTCCTCCGTTGAACCGTCGCGTCGGTCCCAGCACCATCAGCACGGTGCTGGCTCGCGCGCCGGTGGTCCAGGCGATGCGGGCGCGTCTGCTCACCGACGCCCGGCTCCGTTCCTACGAGTTCACGTCGGCCGCACTCACCTCCGAGCGTCCGAACGACCTGTTCCTGGGCACCACCGGCCTCGGTCTGCTGCGCGTGGACCCGATGACCGGTCAGGGGGCGCCCATTCCCTTCGGGCTTCCCAACGCGAGGGCGTCGGTGGTGGTGCCCGGGCCGGGCGGCGTAT
Organism: Gemmatimonadales bacterium; assembly: GCA_035568195.1. Classification (GTDB taxonomy): domain Bacteria; phylum Gemmatimonadota; class Gemmatimonadetes; order Gemmatimonadales; family GWC2-71-9; genus 40CM-2-70-7. The sequence goes on along the minus strand of DATMOQ010000100.1, from coordinate 1,255 downwards.
GGACGGTGGGATCGGCCCGGGCGGGCGAGCGACGCGCCGTGACCTGGGTGGCCGACGATTTCTCGCGCTTCACGATCAACGAGGACGCGTTGGGGCGGGGAACCGCCGTGCTGTTCGCGCAGCGGCTCCTCTATACCGATAACACCCTCTGGCTCGCCACCGACCGGGGTCTGTACGAGATGCCGTCCGGTGAGGGGAGTGGCCGGTTCTTCGATGTGGGAGCGGGGCTCCCCGGCGCCAATATTCTCTCGCTGGCGCGTGCCCCGGACGGGGTCTGGGTCGGCACCGGGCAGGGCCTGGCGGTGATCACGCCCGCGGGCGCCGTCACGAGAATGACGGGATACGATCGCGCCATTCCGGCCCTGGCGGCGCAGCGGGATTCGCTCTGGGTGGGAACCGTCGACGGCCTGGCCCTGCTCGCGCCCGGATCGACCTCGCCCACGCTGCCCCCGGAGCTGGCTGCCATGCCCTCGCTGCGGACGGCGATCGTCGCGCTGGCCAATGCCCACGACACGATCGTCGCAGCCACGGGGGATCAGCTCGGCTGGCGTGACCCCGCGAGCGGAGCCTGGACCGTCCTGCGTCCCCGGGCTCCCATCGGCATCATCACCACGCTGGCGGCCGACGTGGGCGGGGTGTGGATCGGCGGCACCTCGGGCCTGATCTACTGGGACATCGGACATCAGACGTTCCGGGGCGTCTCGGTGCCGGGGGACATTCCCGCCGCCGTCCGGGATGTGACCGTCGAGGGTGATTTCGTCTGGGCCACCACCGACGCCGGCCTGGTGCGGCTCTCGCGCGACGCGGCCCTTCATCGGTGACGGGCATCCCGCTCGGCCCGGGGCGCGAGTTCGATCTCATCCGCGCCATCGCCTCACGCTTGGGGACCGTGGCTCCGGCGCTCGGAGACGACGCCGCGGTAATTCCCATCGGCGGGACCAACCTCGTCGCCACCATCGATTGCAGCGTCGAGGGCGTACACTTTCGCACCGATTGGATGTCCCATCGCGAGATAGGATGGCGCGCGGCCGCGGCGGCCATTTCTGATCTCGCCGCCGATGGCGCGGGACTGACCGGAGTGCTGGTGTCCCTGGGGCTTCCGGGGGGCGGCGAAGAGTCGAACGCCGGCGTCGAGATCATGGCGGGGATCGGCGACGTGGTTCAAGAAATGGAGGGAACCGTCCTGGGAGGTGACATCGTCCGCAGCGACCGCGTGATTATCGACGTGTGCGCGTTGGGCACCGCGGATCACCCG
>DATMOQ010000099.1:0-3064 GCA_035568195.1 Gemmatimonadales bacterium | reverse complement strand
CGCCGGCCCTTCGCGAGGCGTGGCCCACAGCCGGTCGTGCAGAAAGAGGGAGCCGGGATGCGACTCGTCGGGACAGGGCCACTGCAAGCCGCCCTCGGCCTCCAGTCGTTCGTAGCTCATGCCGCCGAACATGTGCTGTGCCAGCGTACGGACCTCCTGCCACACCGACACCGCCGTCGGCTCGCCCCATTCGTGCCCGAGCCGTTGCGCGATCTGGGACAGGATCCAGAGCTCGTCCCGCGCATCTCCCGGCGGCGTGAGCGCGGGGCGGACGCGCTGGACCCGGCGCTCGCTGTTCGTGACTGTGCCTTCGCCTTCGCACCACGTGGCCACCGCGGGGAGCACCACATCCGCCATCTGGGCCGTCCGGGTAAGGAAAATGTCCTGGACGACCAGATGGTCGAGGCCCTCGAGCAAGCGCTGGGTGCGGTGCTGATCGGCTTCCGACTGCGCCGGATTCTCACCGATCACATACAGTCCCGTCAGCTTGCCCTCGTCCATCGCCTCGAACATCTGCGTGATGGTGTAGCCGTATTCGGGCTGGAGCGGCACGCCCCAGGCCTTCTCGAACTTGGCCCGAACCTCCGCGCTGTGAAGGTCCTGGAAGCCCACGAGCCGGTTGGGGATGGCGCCCATGTCGCCGCCCCCCTGCACGTTGTTCTGACCCCGCAGCGGATTGACGCCGGATCCATATCGCCCCACGTGGCCCGTCAAGAGCGAGAGGTTGATCAGGGCCAGCACGTTGTCGACGGCGTTGTGGTGCTCGGTAATGCCCAGGGTCCAGCAGATGATGGCGCGCTTGGCCTTGCCATACGCGAGGGCGGCTTCCTCGATGGCCGCGGCCGGCACTCCCGTCAGACGCTCGGCCCGGTCGAGGGGGTAGGCCTCGACGCATTTCCGGTACTCGTCGTAGTCCGACGTGGCGTTCTTGATGAAGGCCTGGTCGGCCAACCCGGCGTGAATGATGACGCGGGCCATCGCGTTGGCGAGGGCGATGTCGGAGCCGACGTGGAGTCCGAGCCACCGGTCGGCCCACTGGGCGGACGTCGTCCGCCGCGGGTCCACGGCGTAGAGCCGCGCCCCCCGGTGCACCGCCTTGAGCACGTGGTGGAAGAAGATCGGGTGGTTCTCCCGGGCATTGGCGCCCCAGAGAAACAGCACCTCGGTTTCTTCCACCTCCCGGTACGAGCTGGTTCCCCCGCCCGCACCGAACACCGTCGCCAGACCGACGACGCTAGGTGCGTGTCACGTTCGGTTGCAGCTGTCGATGTTGTGTGTTCCGAAGGCCACCCGCGCCAGCTTGCCGGCGAGGAAATTCATCTCGTTGGTGGACTTGGAACAGCTGAAGATGCCCAGCCGGTTGGGACCCGCCTTGAGATTGCGGCGGAACCCCTCGGCCGCCCGGTCGAGCGCCTCGGCCCACGTCGCGGGACGCAGCGTCCCGCCCTCGCGGACCAGGGGTTCGGTCAACCGGACATATCCGTGGGCGTTCTTCGGTTGCATGGACAAGTGCCTCTCCTCGTTATACGTGGGTCGTACGTCCTAACCTAGAGGGGAGCGGTCGGATGGTCAAAGGCGAGGGAGCGTCGCTTCCCCGCCTCGGATGGCGACCAGGAGCGCGGGCACCGCGTAGAGCGTGATGGGGGTGGACAGCGCGAGCCCCCCGATGACCGTGAGGGCCAGAGGCCGCTGGAGCTCGCTTCCGGCGCCCAGCCCGAGCGCGAGCGGCAGGAGGCCGAACAGCGTGCACAGCGTCGTCATCAGAATGGGACGCAGACGCACGCGGGCGGCGTCACGGAGGGCAGCCTCCAGCGTCAGCCCGTCCCGCCGCATCCGGAGCCGGGTGAAGTCGAGCAGGATGATCCCGTTTTTCACGATGAGTCCGACCAGCAGGATGAATCCCATCATCGAGGAGACGTTGAGGGCGGTCCCGGTCAACAGGAGGAGGGCCACGCCGCCGGTGAAGCTCACCGGGGCCACGAGCAGCACGATCAGGGGCTCCACGAAGGACTCGAACTGGACCACCATCACGGCCACCACCGACAGGGCGGCGAGGGCCAGCACGATCAAGAGCGCGCGGAAAGCGTCCTGCTGGTTGGCGTACTGCCCCGCCAGCTCCACTCGCACGCCCGCCGGCGGCGGCGCCGCCGCCAGCACCCGGCGAACGTCGCCCATGACGGCCCCGAGGGACCGGTCACTCACGTCGGCGTGGATGTCGATCATCTGCTGCTGATTCTCACGGAGGAGCTCCGCCCGGGAGTCCACCGGCCGGAAGTCCGCCACGGCGCCCAACGGCGTCGCCTGGGATGAACGGGTCCCCAAAAGCGGGAGGCTGCCGAGCCGCGAGACGTCGTAGCGCACGGCGTCAGGCGCGCGCACTCGCACGGCGATCGGGCGGTCTTCGGCATGGATCTCGCCGGCTTCGACTCCCAGCAGCGCGCCGCTCACCGCGCCGCCCACGTCCACCGGGGTGAGCCCGATCCGCGCCGCCTCGGTCTCCCGTACTCGGAGCAGCATCTCCGCTGTCGGCTCGCTGATCCCGTTGTAGAGATCCTCGAGACCATCGACCTTCCCGAGCGGGTCGGCCAGGCGTCCGGCGTACGCCTCCAGCGTGTCGAGGTTTTCGCCGAAGACCTTGACCTCCACCGGCTTGGCGGCGCCGGCGAGGTCGTTGATCACGTCCGACAGAATCTCGACGAACTCGATGTGCAGCCGGGGCACGGCCGCACCGACCGAATCCCGCGCCGCGTTCATCACTTCGAAAATGTCCCGGCGGCGCCGGCTCTGGGGCTTGAGCCGGGCCACGATGTCACCCGAGTTCTGCAGGGTCGCGAAGAGCCCCATTTCGGCGCCGGTGCGCCGCGAAGTCCCGACGATCTCCGGGGTCCGCGACAGAATGCCCTCCGCGATCCGGACCTCGCGGTCGGTCTCCGCGAGCGCGGTGCCGCCGGGCGTGAAATAGTCGAGAACGAACGCGCCTTCATCCATCTCCGGCAGGAAGCCGGTCCCCACCAGCTGGTATCCCGCGATGCCCAGCGCGACCACGACGGCGAGACCGGCGACC
>DATMOQ010000098.1:0-11326 GCA_035568195.1 Gemmatimonadales bacterium | reverse complement strand
CCGGAAACAGCACGTCCATCTGCCAGGTGTAGGCGTTGAAGAACGGCCAGGGCCGGCCCTTGGGCGTGTAGTCGAGCACCAGGCGGACACGGGCGTCGGGGTAGGACACCGCGGTGGGATTCTCGAGCATCGCGCTCACGATCAGCGTCTGCCCCGCCTGCACCGGATGGCCGAACAGCAGCCACGGCACGCGCTGCTCACCGGTCTCCGTCCCCGCCGCCAGGAGCCGATGGGAGATGGGGACGAACAGCTCGCGCGCCTCGGGGTCGATCACGTTGAAATGGTGAATGAGGCTTTTGGGAAGCTCGTGCCCCAGGGAGTCCACCACTTCCACGCGGAACCCGTAGACGGCGCCGCCGGACGGCACCTCGATCCGCGACACCGGCGGCTGGAGCACCATGTGGTGCATCGCGTGGGCCGGCAGGTTGACGGCGCGCAGGTCCACCACCAGGCGCCCGGCGCGTTCCTCGGTGATGTGCGCCATCGGCAGCGCCGCGACGGCCGGCGGCACGTCGCGGCCGCCGAGGGCCAGCCAGAACATCCAGAGCGGCAGGGAGAGGAGGGCGTTCATGACGTCCGGAATAATACACCGCCCCCCGAGGGAATCCCTGGGGGGGCGGTACGTTTCAGCTTGCGGCGCTTACTTCTTGACCGTGATCGCGATCTTCATCCCCAGGGCCTGATGGGGCAGGCAGTAGCCCTTGTACACGCCTTCCGGGGCGCCCGCGAACGACACGTCGTAATGATCGTTGGCGTTGACCAGGAGTGAGCCCTCGAGGTTGTCGATCCGGTTGGCCATCGCGGCGTTCAGCACCGCGGCCGCGCCGGCCGGAATCGAGTCCGCGAAGAACGAGATATTGTGGGGGCCGCCGACCACGTTGACGAACCGCACCGTGGTTCCCGGCGCGATGGTCAGAGCCTTGGGCTCAAACGCCGCCTGGCTGGTGCCGTTTCCCGTCATTTTGACCTCGACCACGGGGCCGGTCGGGGCGGCGGGGGTAGTCGTCGCGGGCTGAGCCGCGGGAGCTGCCGCCGCGGGAGCCGCGTCGGCCTTCTTGTCACCGCCGCACGCCGCGGCGCCCAGCGCCACGAGCACGGCCAGAGCAGTCAAGCGCATCGGTCTCTTCCTCCGAAGGATTTGCGGGTGCTTGTGAACTCATTCACAAGATACCCAGGCCCCCCGCGGAACGGGAGGGCTCCCCTTTCGGGGCGACCACTCCCGGGGCGACAATTCCTCCGCCACTACATTCGGGAGCTCCGGTGCAACGCGCGCTGATCGTCGCAGGTCTGGCCGCCCTCGCCGCCGTCGGGTTCGCGGCGCCCGCCCCGGCTCAGGCCTGGCACACCGAAATCGGGCTCCGCGGCGGATTTGTAAGACTGAAACGTGCCGGCACTGGTCAGGCCGATCAGATCGACCTGGTGGACCTGCCCGGCGGCGACTACCTGGGCCAGGTCCAGGCCCAGAGCGCGCTCTTTGTCGTCATCCCGCTGTCCGGCGCCCTGGCACTCGAGCCGTCACTCTCGTTGCAGCAGAACACCCCGACCCTGATCGTGGGCACCATGATGCTCGCCGGGCTCCGCGCCGACGTCGCCCTTCCAGGCGGCTTCTACGGCGCCGTGGGAGGCGTGCTCCGGTACCGGGACGCGACGCAACCCGCCGCACAACCGGGAATTCAGGCGGCCGCCGGCTGGCGGATCCAGGTACTGGGACCGGTGTCGATGCGGGCGGAGGTTCAGTTCAACGGATTCAAGAAGACGGCGCAGACGTTCCCCTACGACACCTATGCCTTCGAGCTGGGGATGAGCACCCGCCTCGACGACCCCCCCTCCAAACCGGCCCTTCATCCCCGTCCGCGGCCGGACTGGGAGCCCATGGTCGGCCTGGCCGGCGGCTACACGCGCCTCCATCTGATCGGAGGCGGGGATCTCGCCGTTCTGTCCTTCCCGGGCACGGGAACCGGAAGCCTGTCGGGGATCTTCGCTCCCGGGACGGCGCCGTTCTTCTTTATTTTGCCGGTGATCGGACCGGTGGCGGTCGAAGTGGGGGCGGACGCCCACCGGGCCCAAGCCCCCGGGCCGAACACGGTGTTCAGCGGCCAGATCTCCCCACGGCTCGACCTCGCGCTGTCACATCACTGGTACCTGTCTGCCGGCCCTCGAGCGCACTTCCTCTCGGGGACCGGCAAGCCCCTGGTGGCTGTGGCGGGAGCCGGCTTCGGCGCGGGATATCGGTGGGACGTGACCCCCGACGTATCGGCTCGTACTGAGCTCTCCTACACGCTGGACCGTGGGAGGGCGGACTTCGGCGTCACCCCCGCGAACTCCCTAGGGCTGTCAATCGGGCTGATGGTGGCCCCGTTGCGCTAACCCCCTACCCCAGTTTGGCTTGCCACGCCTGCCCTTGGCGTACTTCACAGAACATTTGTGATCCAGCGCACAGCCGCAGCGTCCCTTGGGGGGCATCGTCTGCCACCTTCCGGGGCGGTGGCATCGCCTCGGCCAGACTCCTTTCACCACGTGAGGGACGTGTGCGAAAGCTCCATCTGCTTGCGGTCGGTAGCCTGCTCCTCGCCGCCCCATTGGCGGCCCAAGGTTGGAACACGGAATTCGGCATCCAGGGGGGGTTCAGCCGTTTCAAGCTGACCGGCGCCCCGGGCGCGGGCAATACGATCGATGTATACGGCATCCCGACGCCGATGATCATCGGCGCCTTCCCCACTACCACGGCGGCCTTCGCGATCATCCCGGTCGGGGACAAAATCGCATTGGAGCCGGGTTTGAGCTTCATTCAGCAGACCGGCGTGAGCGGCGTGGGGCCGTTCCCCACCATCGCAGCTCTCAGCCTCCGCGCTGACTACGCCATCACCAACCAGTTCTACGGCGCCCTGGGCCTCTACAGCCGCTACGCCGCCGGGAATCCCGGGTCGACGGCGCCCTACGCCCACTTCCAGCTGGGGCTCGAGGCGGCGGCCGGCTTCCGGATGCACCTCGCCTCCCGGCTGAATGGCCGGATCGAGATTCAGGCCATTACGGTCAAGAAACAGGACACGAACGCCCCCTTCAACGTGTACTCGCTGTTGTTTGGCGTGTCGACGCCGCTCAGCGAAGAGCGTCCGGCTGCTGGTGGCGCCCGACGCGGAACGGCCGCGGCGGCCATGCACGGGGACTGGCGTCCCGAGTTCGGCGTGTCGGCCGGGTATTCGGACATTCACGTGAACCGCGGGCCGGACTTCACCGTCCTGTCATTCCCCGGCTCCGGGTCGTCTTCGTACGCCAACATCCTCGCGGCCGCGACCGCGCCATCCCTGTTCGCCATCCTCCCGCTGAACGATCGCCTGGCGGCGGAAGTGGGCGTGGACGCGGTCAACATCCGGGCCAACACGCAGACCATCGCCAGCTTCCAGATCGCGCCGCGCGTCGACCTGGCCTTCGGCCACCGGTGGTATGGCGCGCTGGGACCGCAGTTCCACTTCATCCGGGTTACGAGCGGGGGCAAGTCCCCGATCGACGGGATCAGCGGCATCTCCCTCGCCTGGGGCTATCGCTTCCATCTGAGCGGGGCGTTGGATGGCCGGTTCGAGGCGAATTACGGCATGAACGCGAAGCGGGCCCGCTCGCCGGTCGGCGCTGTGGCGCCGACGTCGGTGTTCGGTCTGAACTTCGGGATGATGATGCCGCTGAAGTAGCCGGCGCGGACTCCTGAGCTGGGCCAACGGCCCCTGCATCTGCGGGGGCTGTTGCTCATTGGGCCCCGATTCGCAACACTAGTTCTGCTCAATCTTCCCCCAACGTGAGGGACACATGCGCAAAATCCATCTGCTGGCGCTAAGTAGCCTGCTTCTCGCCGCTCCGGCGACGGCTCAACAGAGCTGGGACACCGAGTTCGGTATTCAGGGCGGGTTCAGCCGGTTCAAGCTGACCGGCTCCCCGTTCGGCAGCTCGACGATCGACGTCTACAGCATCCCGTCATCCATGATCATCAGCGTCTACCCCACCACCAACGCGGCATTCGCCATCTTCCCGGTCGGCGAGAAGATCGCGATCGAACCGGGATTGAGCTTCCTTCAGCAGGCCGGCGTCGGCCCCGGCCCGGTCGCCAATCTCGCCACCCTCAGCCTGCGCGCGGACTACGCGGTCACCCGACAGTTTTACGGAGCGCTGGGCCTGTTCGGCCGCTACGCGTCGGGCGCCGGCACCCTGCCGGCCGGATACCCCCAGCTCCAGCTCGGCCTCGAGGCGGCCGCGGGGTATCGGTTGCACCTCGGCCCCCGGCTGAACGGTCGCGTCGAAGTTCAGGCCGTCACGGTCAAGAAGCAGGGTGTGGCCGCCCCGTTCAACGTGTATTCGGTGCTCTTCGGCCTGTCGACGCCGCTCTCGGAGCGGCCCGCCGCGGCCGGCCGTCGCGGTGCCGCCCCGGCCGCCCCGCACGGGGCCTGGACGCTTGAGCTGGGCGTGTCGGCGGGATACACGAGCGTGCACCTCGTCGGTGGACCGGACGTGACCATGTTCTCCTTCCCCGGCGCGGGGTCTTCATCCTACGCCGGGCTCGTCACGGCCCCCTCCGCGCCGTCCCTGTTCGCGATCTTTCCGCTGAACGAACGACTCGCGGCGGAAGTGGGTGTGGACGCTCAGAACCTTCGGGCGAGCACGTCGACGGTCGCGAGCTTCCAGCTGGCTCCGCGGGTCGACCTGGCGTTCGGGAACCGCTGGTACGGAGCCCTGGGGCCGCAATTCCATTTCGTGAAGAACACCTCGAATGGGACGGCCATCACCGGCGTCACCGGAATCGCCGCCGCCTGGGGCTACCGGTTCCATTTGAGTGGAGCGCTCAGTGGCCGTGTCGAGGCCTCCTACGGCATCAACGCCAAACGGAGGCACGGCAGCCCCTTGGGTGGTGGCGCCGAGCCCCCCACGTCGGCCTTCGGCGTGAACCTCGGGATGATGATGCCCCTGAAGTAGCGGGTCGCGAGTCCTGTCAGGCCAACGGCCCCCGCGCCCGAGCGGGGGCCGTTGCATTTTCCGCACCGGCCGGCGACACTACTCCCGTGTCTCATCCCGCCGTACCCCAACTCAGCCCGGAAGACTTGGCCCGCCGCCTCGACCGGGGCGAGCCCATGCAGGTGCTGGACGTCCGCGCGGCCGAGCGCCTTACGATGGGTCGGGTGACCTTGGGCGCCCGCCTGGCGTTCAAGAACCTGACCGGCTCCGTCCTCTACGCGCTCCCTTCGCTCGACGCCCTGGGGCTCGACCCAGCCGCGCCCATCGCGGTCATCTGCGGCCACGGGAACTCCAGTCAGCGGGCCACGCGCTTCCTGCTGGAACGGGGTGTCACGGCGTTCTCGGTCACCGGGGGCATGGCCGCCTGGGAGCAGGTCCTCGTCCCGAGGTCCCTCACTCCACCACCCGGGATGACACACCTCATCCAGGTCGACCGGGTGGGCAAAGGTGCGCTGAGCTACGTCCTGGGATCGGACGGTGAGGCGCTTCTCATCGATCCATCGCGGCACCTCGAGCCCTACGAGGCCATTTTCCGGGAGTCCGGCCTCGTGCCGCGCGCGGTGGTCGATACCCACGCTCACGCCGACTACGTCAGCGGTGCGGCGGCGGCGGCGCGCCGGTGGGGCGTGCCCTACTTCCTGCACGAGGCCGACACCCGTTCGCCGTTCGACGGGACGCCGGGGCGCCTCCCGGCACGAGCCGTCGGCGATGGAGACGTGATCGCCTTCGGGCACACCAGCCTCCGGGTGGAGCACACGCCCGGGCACACGCTGGGGAGCATCACGCTGATGGCTGCGGGCGGTCCGGCTTTCACCGGTGACTTCATCTTCGTGAATTCGATCGGACGTCCCGATCTGGGGGGCCACGCGGCCGAGTGGGGCGGGATCTTGTGGAAGACGCTGGAGCGGGCCCGCGCGTGGCCCGGCGACCGGGTCATTCTTCCAGCCCACTACACCGCGGAGAACGAGCGCGGGCCCGACCGGGCCGTGGCTAGCGACCTGCGCGCCATCCGGGCCGCCAACCCGGCACTCGGGATGCTCCAGGAGAGGGAATTCCTGGATTGGGTATCTCGAACTCCGCCTCCCCCAGAGACTTACCGCACCATCAAGCTCGCCAACCTCGGTCTCCTGGAGCTCTCGGACGCCGACATCGAAATCCTGGAGGCCGGCGCCAGCCAGTGCGCCGCGGGGTAGGTGTGCATTCGCCGGGCCCGCCGGCGTCTCTATCCCGACTCTCGTACGCACCTGGTTCTCGGCCGTGCCACCCTGGCCCTGAGTTGCGATGCCGGACGATCTGGCCGACGTCTATCGCACCACCTACCCCGCCCTGGTGCGCTTCCTGTACCGGAAGGTCTGGGACGCGCAGCGCGCGGAGGACCTGGCCCAGGAGGCCTTCGCGCGCGCCCTCACGCACCGCCCCGAAAATCCCCGGGGCTGGCTCTTCGTGGTGGCCGCCAACATGGCTCGGGACGAAGCGCGCCGGGCGGCGCGGGAACGGCGCCATCTCACGCTCCTGGCCGCCGAGCCTCAGGAAGACCGGCCGTCCCCCGAAGAGGCGCTGGACGATGAGTCCCGCCGCCGCCGGGTTCGCGAAGCGCTCGAGCAGCTGACCCCGCGGGACCGGGAAGTGCTGCTGCTGTGGGACGCGGGGCTTTCATACGACGAAATCGCCGCCCAGACCGGCCTGGCGCGCACCGCGGTGGGAACCACGCTGGCCCGCGCGCGGCGGCGCCTGGTTGAAGCCTACGGCTCCGGAAGTGAGGAAGCTCATGTTGCACGTGGATGACGGAACCCTGCACGCCTATCTCGACGGTGAGCTCCCCCCGGTGGAGCGCTCCCGCATGGAGTCTCATCTGGCCGAATGCGTCTCGTGCCGCGAACGGCTGGCCGAGGAGCGCGGTCTGGTCGAGCGCGCGGACCGGCTGCTGGCGCTGGCCGCGCCACCTGCCGGGCACATCAATCGTCCGGTGCCGCTGCCCCGGCGCCGGCCTCGGTTCGTGGTGCCCGGAGTGTGGGCGGCGTCCATTACTGTGGCGTTCCTGGCCGGATGGATGCTCCGCCCTGGCCCCGCATTCCATCCCACCCCCTCAGAGCCGACGCAACCCCCCGCGCCCGCAGCGACTGCGGCCGCTCCAGCCGCCCGGGACCGCGCCGCCCGGGCACCGACGCCACCGGTTGAGCGTCTGGAGCGCGCGTCAGCAAATCAGCCGAAGGATTCGAACGCTCAATTCGCCGGGACGGCGGCGGAATCCTCGGAGCCACGCGCATCAGGCAAGGCGCTGGTCCCGGGAGTGGTGGGGAACATGGCTGCGCCGGTGCTGCGGGGCGCGGCTCCGACCCCCATTCCGCCCACGACGGTGGCGGTCTCGCCGCCATCCGGACTCTCGTCCGCCGATGTCTCCCTGGCTCGGACGTCCGCCATCGGAACTACCTGGACCGTCATCTCGGCCGGGCCGGCCCGAAGGGTGCTGGGCGCGGACGTGGTGCGGATCCCGGGACTTCCCATCCGCGACATCCTGCAGAGCCGGCTCGAGCCCGGCTCGGTGATGGTGGAGCAGGAAGTGGCGGAGGGAACGGTGATTCAGCTGCTGCAGTCGCGGACGGACACGCTGGTGGGGCTCGGACCCGCGGCGGACCTGCGCCGCACGGTGGGCAGCCTCCAGGTCAGGATCTTGGGGCCCTTGTCCACGGACTCGCTGCTCAAGCTCCTGCAGCTGGCCCGCTAGGCGCGCTCCACCGGCGGCAGGCGTCGCCAGGCGATGAGCTCCGCGGTGACGCTGACCGCGATCTCCTCCGGGGTCACCGCCCCGATCTCGATTCCCACCGGCACCCGGACGGCCGACAGCGGTGCGGCGGGCGCCCCCGCGCCGCGCAGTGCCTTGAGCAGGACGGCGCGTTTGCGCTCACTCCCCAGCAGCCCGACGTAGCCCACTGCCAGCCGCATCAGTCGATCCAGGATTTCCGCGTCGTTGCGGTGCCCCCGCGTGGCGACCACCACAGCATCCGCGGGTCCGGGCTGGAATTCGGCCAGGACCTGCGCCGGGAGCTGCGGGCGAACTGCCACGCCCGGAAACCGCGCCGGGTCGGCGAATTCGGGACGATCGTCCGCCACCGTCACCTGGAAGCCCGCGGCGGCCGCCGCCCGCGCGATGGCGGCCCCCACGTGCCCGGCCCCGAACACCAGGACCCGGGGCGGCGGCACCAGGCGCTCGACCACGAAGCGCCGGTCGTCGGAGATATGGGCGTCCGGCCCGGCGCGGTCGGCGCCGGAGAGCGCGGCGAAGGTCTTGTATGGGCCCTCGGACCAGTCGATAGCGGTGGTGACGAGGCCCGCGGTTCCCGAAGCGGCCGAGGCCAGCGTGCTCACGTACTCCCGGTCGGTACTGAGGGGCTCGATGAAGATCCGGACGGTGCCCCCGCACGAGAGTCCGACATCACCGGCGAGATCGGCGTTGAGGTGGTGCGTGACCAGGGAGGGGCGGCGGGCTTCCTGCGCCGCCAGCGCGACGCGGATCACATCCGACTCGACGCACCCGCCCCCCACGCTTCCTTCGAGGCGTCCGGACGGGCCGACCAGCATCTTGCTCCCGGCCGGCACCGGCGTGGAGCCCGCGGTATGCGCGATGGTCGCCAGCGCCCCTGGCGCGCCCGCCCGAGACAGCTCGAAGGCCCTGGCCCAGAGGTTCACGCGTCCTCAATACACCGCGATGGTGCCGGTCATTGTGCCCGTGGTGAAGTCCGTGGAGTGGATGGTGCACCGGTAACGGTAAATGCCGGACAGGGGGAATCCCCGCTTTGCCGAGCCCGCAGCCTGGGCGGTGCCGACGTCCCCGATGCCGTCCTGGAAAACCAGGTCGTGGAGCTGGCTCCCCTGCCAGACGAACGTCACCGTGTCCCCCGCCGACACGCTGTCGACCTGGGGAGAAAAAAGGTTGTCCCGCACGCTCACCGTCAGGGTGTGGGCCTTTCCACCCGCGGTGGCGCTCTTGGAACAGCCGGCCAGCACGAGCGCGCACCACGCCATGACCATGCGTCTCCGCACATCCGCTCCCACGGTTAGCGCACCGTGATGGTGCCCCACATCCCGGATTGGTTGGCGCCGTGATAGGTGCAGTGGTAGTAGTAGTTACCCGCCGCCAACTGAAACACCACCGGCAGGTTGGGAGGGAGCGGCCGGGGGTCGCTGTGCGCCCATACCGAGTCTGTCGGGCCCACCGAGTCCCCCTGGATCTGATGAAGGAGGGTTCCCGTGTTCTGGAAGCAGACCGCCTGCCCGACGTTGGCCTGCACGTTCTGCGGCGTGAACGTCAGGTTGTCCTTGGCGGTGACGATGATGACGTCGCCCGGGAAGTTTCCGCCGCAGACTCCCGAAGAGGTCGGCGAGCTCGAGCAGGCAACCAGCGCCGCCCCCCCGCACATCAGCGCGAACAAGGTTTTCCGCATCGCTCCTCCGGTGTGAAGTCCGGTCCCCTACAAGATATCCCACAAGCTACGGGGGGCTCCGGCAGTTGCCAGAGCCCCCCGGAATGGAACCGTCCCGGCGTCAGTGCTGCTCGCGTTCCAGCGTGTCCGCGGCCAGGCGGGGCGAAATCATCGGGTACTTCCCGGCGAACCAGCCGTAGGCGAGGAGGAACAGGCCTGCGAAGAACGCCAGGGCGCCGAATTCGGGCAGGCCGAGACTCGGGCCCTGGCCGGCGGTGAGCGACGGTACGACTTCGAGGTACCGCTCGAGCCACACGCCGCTCACGGATACGAGCGCGAACAGCATGAACGTGGGCGGGAACTTCTTCGGCTTCACGCCCAGCAGTCCGATGAACGGCACCAGGAATACCATCAGGAACACGGCGGTGCCCACGCTCCGCCACGCGCCCCAGAGCCGGTAGAAGATGAAATAGGTCTCCTCCGGCAGATTGCCGTACCAGATCACCAGGAATTGCGCCCACATCAGGTAGGCCCAGAAGACCGTGAAGCCGAAGCAGAGCTTGCCCAGGTCGTGTATCTGCTTGGGCGAGATCAGGTGCTCGAGCTTCATCGCTCTCCGCATCCAAAGGCCGAACAGCGCGGTGGTCATCAGGGCCGTCAGAAACGAGCCCATGAAGAAGAACGCGCCGTAGAGATTCGAAATCCACCGGGGCGAGAGCGACATGATCAGGTCGAAGCCCAGCAGCGAGTACCCGAACGCCCACCCGAGGATGAGGAACGCGGCGTCGCGACTCACCAGAGTCTTGGACCGAACGTCATCCGTCGCGGGCCTCCCGGTCGCCACCTCTTCGACGTCGGGAGCCATATCCCGCCGGACGAAGCGCCACGTCAGCCACGCCATCAAGGCGAGGATCACCCACTCCCGCGGCAGCAGGAATCCCCCCGTGAACCAGAAGCCCACGCCGGGGCGGTCCACCGGCAGGCTCTTGAAGAGATACGCCCGTCCCAGGACCAGCCCCAGGTAGAGCACCAGCGACAGGACGACGAACGCGGAGCCCGCCTCGGCGAACCGGATCAGCATCCCCGCCCAGTGCGCGCGGGCAAGCTTCTGGGTCGCAGCGAAAACCACCATCGCCTGGGCCAGCGCGGTCCAGAAGAGGAAGTTGAAATGGTATGCGTGCCAGACGCGGGCCGCGTTTCCGGTGAGCAGGCCGCTCAGGAGGACCGCCCCGCCCGCCAGCGCCAGCACGGCGCCGATGGCCCGGAAGCGCCCCGCCGGAGCCTCCCGCGCCTTCTGGACCAGCTCGGCGCGATTCACGGACGTCGCCACGGCGCTCACCGCTTCCCCCCTGCCTTGGCCGCGTCTTGAAGGCTGCGGACGTAATTCACGAGATCCCACCGGTCGTTGCCCCGGACCTTGTCGCCGTAGCGCGGCATCAGCCCCCGCCCCATCGGCAGCGCGTACACCGCCACGCCGTAGATATAGCCGTCGGGCTTCCGGGCCAGGGTGTCGGTGACCAGTGAGCGCACCCCCACAAAGGGTCCGCCCCCCGCCATCGACACGGGTCCGTCCCCGCGGCCGGTCACGCCGTGGCAGACCTGGCAGTAGGTCTCATAGACCCACTTGCCGCGGTTGAGCGACTCCGACGTGCGCGTCCGGGGATTCACCAGCCGGTTGGCGTCGGCCACCGACAGAGAGTCGGGATCGTGCCCGGTCACCGGAATGCTGCCGGCCGGCGACGGCCGGGGCATAGCGTAGGGCTTGATGTTCCGCTGGTGACGCATGGTGGCGAACCAGCCCACGTGGTGCACCACGTCGTCCGGATTGCAGGCCGCGGCGAGGACCAGGAGCAGCGCGGCCGGAACGAGCTTACGCACGGCGCACCTCCTCGGCCCCGTGCTGCTTC
>DATMOQ010000097.1:0-10239 GCA_035568195.1 Gemmatimonadales bacterium | reverse complement strand
CCTCTTTCAGGATGATGGTGCCGGCCAGGGTCGCGGTGACCCGGGTCTGGTCGTACGCGATCTTGGCGTCGTCCAGGTTGCCCTGGGCGGTGATGAGGCCCGCGCGGGCCTGCTCGTACATCACTTTGGTGTTCTGGTACTCCTGCTGCGTGACCGCCTGCACTTTGTAGAGCGTGTCTTCGCGCGTCAGCTGGGCTTTGGCATAGTCCAGGCTCGCCTGGGCCTGATCCACCGCGGCCTGCGCCTGATCGAGCGCGCTCTTGGGGAGCCGCGGATCGATCATGGCCAGGAGCTGGCCGGGCCGGACGTCGTCACCGGTCTGCACGTGCATCTCGGTCACGGCGCCCGACGCCTGCGACTTCACGCTCACCGTCAGGATCGGCTGCACCGGGCCGGCCGCCGTCGCGGCGACCACGATGTTGCGCCGCTCCACCGGGACCTGGATGTACACGGGTGCCTGCGCGGCTTTCTTGCAGCCGGCGAGGGCCAGGGCGGCGAGGCCGCCGATCAACAGGGTGCGCTTCACTGCGATTCCGTCCTCTCGTCACGCTCGATTTTGCCATCGAGCAGGTGGATCTGCCGGTGGGCCCGGGCCGCGATATCGGGCTCGTGCGTCACCAGCACAATGGTCTGTCCCGACTGCCAGAGATCTTCGAACAACCGCATGATGTCGTTGCCGGTAGCCGAATCGAGGTTGCCGGTCGGCTCGTCGGCCAGGAGGATGCTGGGGTCGTTCACCAGCGCCCTCGCGATGGCGACGCGCTGCCGCTGGCCGCCCGACAGCTCGTTGGGGCGGTGGTCCATCCGGTCCTGGAGGCCCACCTTCCTCAGGGCCTCCGCGGCCTTGGCCTTCCGGGCGCGGGCCTTCTCGCCCGCGTACACCAGGGGAAGCTCGACGTTGTGCAGGGCATCGGCCCGGGGCAGCAGATTGAACGTCTGGAACACGAAGCCGATCTCCTTGTTCCGGATCCGCGCCAGGGAGTCGTCCTCGAGCTCACTGACCTTCTGCCCGTTGAGCCAGTACTCGCCGGTGGTGGGCGTGTCGAGACAGCCGATCATGTTCATGAACGTCGATTTGCCCGATCCCGACGGTCCCATGATCGCGACGAACTCGTTCTTCCGGATCTGGAGGTCTACCCCCCGAAGCGCCCGGACGGTCTCGGTGCCGATGACGTACTCCCGCGCCAGGCGATGCGTCAAAATGACGATGTCCGGAAGCGGCGTGTCGCCGGTGCGGAACTCCTGGACGGGCTTGGCGGTGGCGATCACAGGTCCTTCCCGAGCAGGGCGGCCAGCGTGGCCAGCGCCGTCCGATAAGAGAACCGGGCCTGCACCAGATTCACCTGCGCCTGGGCCAGGTTGCTCTCCGCCGTCTCGACGTCGACCAGGAGCCCCGCGCCGAACTTGAACTTCTCCTGAGCCACCCGCAGCGCCTCGGTGCCGGAGGCCACGTTCTGCTCCGAGATCGCGACCTGCGTGTGCGCCGCGGCCAGCGAAATGACCTGTTGCGAAATGGACGCGTTGACCGAGCGCCGGGTGTCGGCAGCCTCGGAAATCGCGATGTCGCGGCTCACCGAGGCCGAGGTTACCTGCTGCTCGCGCGCGAACCCGTCGAACAGGCTCCAGTTCAACGAGAAGCGGTACGACCAAGTGTTGATGTAGGCGCTCGTGGGTTGAACCGGTCCGATGTATCCGTTCGAGTAGGATACGCCGAACGTCGGCCAGTACTTCGACTTGCTCGCGGTCACGAACGATCCGGCCGCGTGGGCCTGGGCGTCGGCTGCCGCGACGAGCGGCGTGGAGCCGATCTCCGTCGCCCGGATCGCCCCGGTATCGGGGAACACCGGGATGGTCGAGTCCGAGACCGCCCGGACGGGGCCGTTAATCCCCACCTGACGGCCGAGGGTCACCCGGGCGCCATCGAGATTCGCCTGAGCGGTCAGCAGCGCGACCTCCGCGTTTCCGTAGGCCACGGCGGCGGACAGAGAATCGGAGCGCACGCCCGCGCCGGCGCGCAGCTTGTCGGCCGCGACCTGCAGCTGCGTCTGGGCGGCCTGGGCCTGCACCTGCGCGACGTGCACCAGCTCCTCGTCGGCCAGCGCCGCGAAGTAGGCCTGCTGCACGCCCAGGATGGTCTGGTACCTGGCGGTGGTGTATCCGGCGGCCGCCGCATCGGCGGTGGCGCGTGCGGCATTGAGTGTCGCGGTCCGCGCGAAGCCCTCGAAGATGTTGAAGTTCGCCGACAGGGATCCGGAATAGGACGTGTTCGACGGCGCCTGGACGATCTGTCCCGTCGAAGAGTTGTAGCGGGTCGCCGATTGGGTGCTGGACGCTCCCCCGACCGACAGTGAAGGCAAGAAGGCGCCCTTGGCGGACAGCAGTCCCGCGTTCGCGTTCCGCTCGGCCCCCTGAGCCTGCGCCATGACGGGCTGGATGGTCAACGCGCGCTGGATGGCGTCCGCCAGACTGACCGTCGGCGGGCCGCTGTCGGGCGGCGCGGCGGGCGTCTGGGCCGCAGCGGCGCTCGTGCCAAGTAGAAATCCGAAAAAAGCGATGCTCAACCGCATTCTAGTGCCTGCCTCCGTGAGTCGTGTCGCGGGCGGAATCTCCCCGCTGACTTTGATGCGCCTGGTCCGCGACGAGTTGCAGGTACTTCACCCGCTGCGCCCCGGTCAGGTGCGTGAAGATCTCGGCCCGCATCACGTGCCGGAGCGAGTCCACGCGGGCGTGGGTGTCGATCCAGATGGTGTCCATCTGCGGCTTGTGCCGGACCAGGACCGCCCGTACCGAATCCCGCTGCAGGGAATCGAGCTGGAGCTCCTGGGTCAGGTACGTCACGAACGCGTCGGGGCCGTGGGGTCGCCCGCGGTGCATCCAGGCCTCCAGCCCCCAGCCGGCCGCGCCGCCGACCAGGAACACCGCGGCGAGCAGCGCGATCGCCTGCGCCTTCGATCGGTTGAACATGCGCGCGCCTTCCTAGGGCCGGATCGCGAACACGATGCTCGCGTCCGGTGGATTGTCCCCGCGCATCACGGCGGCGGCCGCGGTGCCGGAGTCTGCGGGCGCGGTCAGGAGCGCCTCTTCGATCGACGCGGCGGGCTGCATCACCCGTCCCGCGGCGAAACCGGCCCCCAGCGCCAGCAAGGCGGCCGCGGCAATGCCCCGGCCGGCCCAGCCGGCCAGGACGTCCCAGGATCCGGCGCGCGGCGTGGTGAATCCCGCCACGACCCGGGCCACGAACGCGTCGTGCCCCTGAGGCGCGAGCGCCTCGCGGAGCGCGGCGCCCAATTGGGCGTCGGGCTCGTGATCGAACGGCAGTTCTTCCTTCATGACGGCTCCCTCCAGTCTTCCAGTAACGTCCGCAGCTTGCGCCGCGCGTGAAACACTTCGGATCGGACCGTGCCTTCGGGGATCTTCAGCATCCCCGCGATCTCCGCGTGCGAATACCCTTCCACATCGAACAGCACCACCGCCAGCCGCCGCCGCTCGGGCAGCTCGGCCAGCGCCTGGCGCAGCCGCTCCGAGAGCGCGCTGCGCTCTGCGGCGGTGTCGGGCCTCGGACCGCCGCCCACCACACCGGGGTCGAGGGGCTCGGCACTGCGCACCGAGCGCCGACGGCGCCGATCGGTGGCGGCATTGGCCACGATCCGCATCAACCAGGGACCGAACGGCCGGCGCGGATCGTACTGCTCCAGCTTGACCAGCGCCGAAAGGAAGGCGTCCTGCGCGGCGTCATCGGCGTCGTCGGGGTCCCGCAGGACCGCCCGCGCGACCCGTCGGGCCTGCGCCGCGTACCGCTCCACCAGAGCGCCGAACGCGGTCCGGTCACCGGCCAGCGACCGGGTGACGAGCTCGGCCTCCTCCCGGAGTTCTATACGCGGACCCCCCGCCTGGGGTTGGGGATCACGGGACATCGGCGATCCGGACCCGTCGGCGACGGCTCAGCGAATACCACGCGGATAAGGCGGCCACCCCGAAGGCGCCGACGGCCAGTGTGATGCTCATCACGTGGGGAAACTGCAGCAGCAGTGCGCCCGATCCCGCGGCGAGAGTCGTGGCGGCCCACCCCAACCGTCGACGCAGCCCACCCGCGACCTGGCGGAGGGCCACTACGGCGTTCCGGGCCCGTTCAGATCGCGACGGCTGATGAGGCGCCGCCGCGGGCTCCATCGCCGCCGCGCCCGTGATGCGGGGCGGCAAACGGCGGCGGGCGACCATCACCACTTCGTTGCTGCCGGCGGCGTCACGTTGAAACTGCTCGCACATCTCGGTGGCCAGCGTCTCATCCTCGACGATGACATCGAGCTCGTAGTTGGCGAGCAGGCTCGACACGTTGATGTTGCTCGATCCCACGCGCACCAGCTGGCGGTCGGCCACCAGGGTCTTGGCGTGGAGCATCGGGCCCCGCCACTCGAAGAGCCGCACGCCCGCGTGCAGCAGATCGCGATAACCGATGCGCGTCAGCGCGCGCACCACCGGGATGTCGGTCGCGCCGGGCACCAGGATCCGCACGTCCACGCCGTCCCGCGCAGCGTCGAGCAGGCCCGCGAACAGGGTGGCCGGCGCGACCAGGTAGGCGTCGGTGAGCCAGAGCCGCTCGGTGGACGTCGTGAGCAACAAGCCCACGGCGCGCCAGGCCCGGGCGCCGTCCGGCACGCCTTCGACGATCCGCAGCGCCGTCGGGCCGGCCTCGGCCGGGCTGCCGTTGTATTCGTCCGCGGGCAGCGGGTCGCCGGCCCGCCGCCACACCCGTCCGAAGGTCGCGTCGAGTCCGGCGGCGGCGGGCCCGCGCAACGCGATCATCGTGTCGCGCCACGGCTGCCGCCCCCGGGACGGGTCTCCCGCCCACTCGTCGCCGATGCAGAGGCCGCCCACCATCGCGCGGTTCCCGTCCACCACCACGAGCTTGCGATGGTCGCGGCGCACAAGATGGAAGGGGCCGCCCCGAAAGAGGGGGTTGAAGGCCCGGACGTCCACGCCGGCCTTGCGGAGCCGGTGCCAGAACGCCGCCGACGTGCCCCAGCTCCCCAACGCGTCATAGAGCACCCGGACCCGGACGCCTTCGCGCGCCCGGGCGGACAGGGCGTCCGCGAACCGGCGCCCCGTGGCATCGTCCCGGATGATGTAGTTCTCGAAGTGGACCCAGCGCTCGGCCTGTCCCACCAGCGCGAGCATCGCATTGAGCGCGCGCGCGCTGTCGGCGTGCAGCGTCAGCGAATTTCCCGGGATGGGCCGGGAGCCGGTCACGCGGTCCAGGGCCCGTGAAATGCCGGCGCTGCCCGCGGGCACGGAGCTAGGCCGATCCCAGGCCGAGGGTGCGCTCGATGGGGCGGAGGGCCCCGATCACGAAAGCCACGTGCTCGTCGAGCGGGACACCAAGCTGCTCGGCGCCCTGACGCACGTCGTCCCGGTTCACGCCGCGCGCGAACGCCTTGTCCTTGAGCTTCTTCTTCACCGACGACACCTCGAGATCCCCGAAGCTGCGGGACGGTCGGACCAGCGCGCAGGCGACCAGAAACCCGCACAGCTCGTCGACCGCGAAGAGCGTCCGGGCCAGCGGCGTGTCGCGGGCGACGCCGGTGTAGTCGGCATGACCGAGGATGGCCTGGCAGACCGGCTCCGGCACTCCGCGCTCCCGGAGGAGCCGCACGCCCCAGCTGGGGTGCTCCTCACTGGGCGAGTGCGCGTCGTTCGGGTAGCGCTCGTAGTCGAAATCATGAAGGAGACCCGCGAGTCCCCAGGTCTCCTCGTCCTCACCCGACTTCCGCGCGTAGGCGCGCATGGCGCCCTCCACCGCGAGCATATGCTGTCGCAGCGACGGGGACGCCGTGTACTCCTCCATCAACGCCAGCGCTTGGTCGCGGTTCATAGACTCACATTCCAGCGGTCGGCCCAGAGCTCCGCCATCAGCATCGGCCACAGCTTCCGGGCATGGTTGGCGCGGCCCGCGTGATGCTCGGCCCACAGGGCCGGCACCACATCTCCGCCGAGCCGCGGGGCGGTGAAATACCGGGTCGCACGGTCGGCGAGGGCACCGTTCAGCCAGGCGGCCACGGGAACGGAGAGTCCGCGCTTGCGGCGCTCGATGACGTAGTCGGGCACGAGACCCCTCGCCGCTTCCTTCAATATCGCCTTGGTCTCCCACCCCCGCACCTTGCGGTCCGACGGCACGGGGAGGACCAGCTCGAGCACCGCGCGGTCGAGGAACGGCGCCCGCGCTTCGATGGAGGCCAGCATGGTGCCGCGATCGACCTTGACCAGCAGGTCATCCGGCAGGTACGTGAGAAAATCGAGCCACAGGATCCGGTCCAGGTCCGGAGCGTCGGGAAAGTCGCGCAGCAGCTCGGCGAACGCGCCCACTGATTCCGGGGTCGGCCCGAGGGCCCCGAACCAGGCGCCGTGGCGCTCGAACAGCGGGCGCCCCGCCCCCGCGACGAACTGCTTGAGCAGGAACTCGATGGTGACCTTTCCGGACGACGTGGGCCAGCGATTGACCAGCCCGCTCACCATCCGCCGCACCGGGCCGGGAAGGCGATTGAAGAGCCGCGCGGCGCGGTGGCCCAGGTACGTGGGATAGCCTCCGAACAGCTCGTCCGCTCCTTCTCCCGACAGCACCACCTTCACGTCCGCACGGGCCGCCTCGGCCAGGAGATACGTGGGCAGGATGGCGGGGTCGCCCATGGGCTCGGCCAGCCGGGAGGTGACGACGTCGAAGGCCCGGGTGAGGGACGCCTCGTCCGCCACCACCGGGTGGTGCACCGACCGGATGTCGCGGGTCACCGCCCGCGCAAAGTCGCTTTCATCATATCCCGGGGCGACGAAGCGCGCGGCGTACGTGTGGATCCGTTGATCCGGCATGGCCCGCGCCACGGCGGCCGCGAGGAAGGACGAGTCGAGTCCGCCGCTGGTGAAGACTCCGATGGGTACGTCCGACATCAGCTCCCGGCGGACTGCGCCTACGATCACCTCCCGGAGATGGTCGGGCGTCGTCAGCCGGTCGGGGCCGCGGGCGGCCTCGGCGGCGCTCCAGTACCGGCGGACGGCCACACCCGCGTCGGACGCTTCGACCAGGGATCCCGGGGAGAGCTTGTCGATGCCGGCGATCAGCGTATGCGGGCCCGGCACGTATCCGAGGGCGGCGTACAGGTCCGCGGCTTCGCGGTTCAAGCGCCGGGGCTGATCGGGAAAGACCAGCAGCGCCTGCACCTCCGAGGCGAAGCGAAGCTCGTCCGCCACGACGGTCCAGAAGAGCGGCTTCTCGCCGGCGCGGTCGCGCGCCAGGATCAGTAGACGCTTCGCGTCGTCCCAGATGGCCAGGCCGAACATGCCGTCCAAACGCGCGACCGCGCCGGCCCCGGAGCGCTCGTAGTGCGGGACGATGGTCTCGATGTCGCCTTTGGACCGGAAGGGATACCCCCACCCGGTCGCCTCGCGCCTCAGGTCCGGGGCGTTGTAGATCTCCCCGTTACACACCATCCAGACCCTTCCGTCGGGACTCTGAAAGGGTTGATCGCCGGTGGTGAGGTCCATGATGGCCAGCCGGCGCGCACCCAGGCGGGCCCGGTCGTGTCCGACGATCCGCTCGCCGTCAGGTCCCCGGTGCGCCAGCGCCGTGGCCATCTCGCCCAGGCGCTCGGGATGCCGGAGCGGGCGCCCGGCGAGGGAAACGACTCCGAAAATCCCGCACATCTAGCGCCCGCCGGGCCGGCAGGGTCCGTACGCCGCGAAGCGCGCGTCCTCGCCGAGCAGGGGCAGACGGCCGTGCAGCGCGGTACGGACGTCGCGGTCGCCGGAGCGGGCGATGAACACCGTGGGAAGGGGACAACGGGACAGGAGGTCACGCCAGGAGTCGGCAGCCAGCAGGGGTGAGCCGGGGACGGTGCGAAACCGATCGGCGTAGTCGGCGATGAACGTACTGGTCAGCTCGCGGCCGGCGACGGTCGCCACCGGGATGGTGCGACGAAGATAGAAGGGCAGGGACGGAATGTACGCGCTCACGCCCACGATCTGGGCGGGTGCCCCCCCCGCCGCCGAGCGCGAGAGGGCCGCCGCCACGGCGTCGGTGACGGCTGCCGAGGAGCGGTCTTCTCCCACGGCGCGGAGCAGGGTGCCACCGGCGAGCGGTATCGCGATCACCACGGCGGCGTACGCGGCGGCGCCCAGGGACGGGGCGTCGCGACGGACGGCGAGAGCCACGATCAGCCCCGACGCCACGAGCACCAGGCCCAGAACCAGCGCGGCGGTGGGCAGCGCGGCTTTTTCCGCCGGCGTGAGGGAGATCGGCGCCGGGAACCAGACCGTCAGCGTGATCAATCCCAATCCCAGCAGGACGGCCGCCGGCACGTAGGCCCGGGCGCCGAGCCCGATCCCGCGCCGGCTCATGGCGCGGCCCACGGCCAGCGCGACGGCAGGCAGGAGCGGCAACATGTAGTGCGGGAGCTTCGACTGGTTCAGGGAGAAGAACACCAGAGGGCCGATCATCCAGGAGAGCAGCAGGATCGCGTCCTGCGCGACCGGATTCACCTGCCGGGCCTCCCACAGCCAGCGCCACTTGCCCAGCCCGGCCAGCGCGGGGACGATCCAGGGAAACGCGCCGACCAGAACGATGGGGAGGTAATACCAGAACGGTGCGGTCCGGTGAAACCCGCGTGTGGTGACCCGCTGGAACGTCTCGCGGACGAACGCGTACTCGGGGAACTCGGGGTGGCGCGCGGTGACCGCGAGGAACCAGGGAACCGCAATGACGAGAAACACCAGGAGCCCCCGCCACGCGAAGATCCGACTCAGGGACCGGCCCGTGAGCAGCGCGTACGGCACGATGGCGAGGAGGGGTACCGCGATCGCGACCGGTCCTTTGGTCAACCCGCCCAGCCCGATCGCCGCCCACGCCAGGACCGGACGGTCTTCGGCGAAGGCGAGCACCGCCAGGGTGAGGAAGAACGCGAGGGTGCTGTCGAAGATGGTCTCGCGGGCGAACGCCAGCGTCAGCGGCATGGTGGCGAGCGCGAGGCCCGCGATCCATCCGGCGTCCGCTCCCCAGCGGCGGCGGGCCCACCCCGCCACCAGGGCGACCGAGGCGAGCGTGAAGAGCAGCGCCGGGAGGCGGGCGGCGGCCTCGGTGGGACCGAACGCCTCCATCGAGGCCGCGGCGGCGGCGAAATACAGGACGGGCTTGTCGAGATAGGGGAGCCCGTCCAGGCGCGGCACGACGAAGTCTCCCGACTGCACCATCTCGCGGGCGACTTCGGCGTTGCGGCCCTCGTCCGGGTCGAGGAGTCGATGACCTCCCAGACTCCAGCCCAGGGCCAGCGCGGCGACGAGGAGCAGCCAGGGGAGCCGCGAAAAGGGACTGGGCACGGCGGTGAATCTAATGCAGCGGTGTAGCTCCGCCGCCGGGCGGCGCTGGCATCTGACTCACGGTGATGGGCACCGCGGCGGCTGCCGCGCCGTCTACGGTGATGGCGAAGCGATAGCTCCCGGGGTGGGGGAAGGGGACGTCGAAGACCAGAATGGCGGCCGCCTCGATGTCCGTCACCCCGGCCGGCGGTTCGGCGAAGTTCACGGTCCCCGAGCCTCCCAGGATCTCGGTGTCCCGCTCGTCCAGCAGGCGGATCTGCACGGGGTGCTCGCCGATTTCCGTCCGCCGGCCCTTGAGCCGGAGCACCAGGTGCAGGCGGGGGTGCATGGCCGGAAAATGCTGCACCCAGATGTGCTGGAAGATTCCCAGGACCGAGATTTTCCCGGCCTGATCCACCAGGGCGTAGTCGGATACCACCGCGAAGTCGACGTTCACCGGGGCTTTCGGATCTCGACCGAGGCCCGCGTGTGATCCCAGGCGAATGTGAGCAGGGCGCTCTCGCCGGTCAGGCCGCTCTTCGGGGCGAAGTTGATCCAGAAGCGCTCGATCAGGCCGGGCGACGCTTCCACCAGCATGGGTACCCGCACCAGATCCGAGTCGGGCGAGTAGTCGGTCCCCCACAGCGGGGCGCGCTCCGGCGGGCACGAGGCACCGCACGCCGCCAGAGTCTGTTTATTAATGATCAGCGTCCAGGCCGTGGGTGTCGGCAGGATCCACAGGGAGTACGCGCCCGCCGGAAGGTTCCGCCCTCCCACCGTAATTGCGGCCGTCGTGGTGAGCGTGGTCGCGGCGTTGGCCCCGGTGCGCCAGACCTTTCCCCAGGGCTCGAGAACGCCGAAGATGGCGCGCCCGCGGACCGACGGACTGCCGTACGAGACTTT